>JAUNIV010000027.1:0-8437 GCA_030523385.1 Bacteroidales bacterium
TGGGATGCTACACGGGCGATGGCGTAAAAATGATGTTCGTATTGGCCAAAAAGCGTGAATCTACCATCATCTTCCGGTTGATAAAGGATATAGACCCGAACGCTTTTGTTTCGCAAAGTGCCGTTATCGGTGTGTTTGGCGAAGGATTCGACCGAATCGAGGTGAAATAAAAGACAAAAAGAGGCGGACTCAAACGGGTTCGCCTCTTTTTATTTTAGCTTTGGAACATGGAAGAACGCACGCGACTCAAAGTCTCGGGCGTCATCTGCAACAAAGAAGCGATGTACACCAACGGTGCACGTTTCAAAATCTCGGGATGAAGCTGTATCAGCTTGTTGTAACGCTCGTGGGCAGGTTCAAAGCGAAGCACGTCGGCCTTTATCTGCGATTCTATCAGCGAGTTCTTCAAGAAGCAACAATACAGGTGGCTGATGTCGGAATATTTGTCTGCCAATTCCAACATCTTCATACGGGGTATCTCCCACACCACCGTGGGTTCGAGAGTTTCCACCATCAGGCGCGTAGGTTCTTGCTTAAAGTAACTTTCTATACAGATTATCAATCCGTTCTCATAACCGATGTGTTCGGTCAGATCCTTGTCATATTTAAAATAGAATTGCCTTAGCATCCCTTTTTCTATGAACATCATGGACCGGCATACTTCTCCGGCCTGCAAAACGGTCTCTCCTTTACGATATTTCTTGCAAACCAGAATATCGGCTAAGGCATGAAGGCTCTCTCTGTTCAGAGGATGGTTTATTTCAGCTATCTTTCTAGCTATGTCTATACTAGTAGTTGTCATATTTCTCCCTCTTTATGTATTTTCGGCAAAAGTACAAAAAAAAGAACGAATTAGCGGAGAGAAACCGAAAAATTAAATCGTTTTGGCCTTGATGATGCTTTTTTTTATTACTTTTGAAACATAATCAAAATTAATCAATCTTTATGAAATTATTAACACTCTTAGCATTTTGGGGCATCGCAATAGGACAGACTGCTTTCGCCCAAAACTACGCCAAAGATGCGGAAAGCTGCACCAGCATCATGGTAGGAAAAAAAGCCACGACAGACGGATCGGTCATCACCAGCCACACATGCGACAGTTGGTATCGCACGTGGGTGGACATGGTTCCGGCAGCAAGTTATGACAAGGATACCGTCATGAACATTTATGACGGGCGGATGCACACGGAGTTTGTGGCCGACCGCACCAACGTGACGGTGAAAGGGCAGATACCACAGGCACGTCGGACGTATGCCTTCATGGATACCTCCTACCCTTGCATGAACGAGAAGCAACTAGGTATGGGCGAAACCACCATCACGGGAAGAAGGGAACTGAAGAATCCGCAAGGCATGTTTATGATAGAAGAGTTGGAACGGGTGGCTTTGCAACGCTGCACCACCGCCCGCGAAGCCATCCGGCTGATGGGCGAACTGATAAAGCAATACGGATATGCCGACAGCGGCGAATGCCTCACCATAGCCGACCCGCAGGAAGTGTGGCACTTTGAAGTGTTTGGCGAAGGCAAAGACAAGATAGGAGGCGTATGGGCAGCCGTCCGCATCCCGGACGACCATGTGGGCGTATCGGCCAACATTCCGCGCATCGGCACGCTGGACCTGAAAGACACGGATCGCTACATGGCTTCGGAAAATGTGTTCGAGGTGGCCAAACGGTTGGGTTATTGGGACGGCAAAGAGCCATTCAAGTTTTGGAAAGCATACGGCGGTAAAAACTATTCGGGACAATGGAAGGCTTTCAGCGTGCGCGAGCATTTCATACTGAACACCCTGGCTCCGTCGCTGAAACTGGACTACGAAGCCGAAGAACTGCCCATCAGCGTGAAGCCGGAAAAGCCCGTGAGCGTGACGGATGTGATGGCTTTGCTGAGACAGACTTACGAAGGGACGGAACTGGACGTGACGAAGAACCTGAAAGTAGCCGTGAAAGACAGGGAAAGCGGAAAGACAGATACCATCATCAGCCCGAAAGCCAACCCGTGGATGCGTCCGGACGAGATAAAGATGCTCAACGGCATCAAGGATGGAGCCGTGAAGCAGGTGCGCAACATAGCCGTTCCGCAATGTGCCTACTCCACCGTCATCCAGTTGCGCAGCTGGTTGCCCGACGCTGTGGGAGGCGTGGTGTGGTTCTCCATGGACAATCCGGGGCAGAGTCCGCGCGTACCGGTGTTCTGCGGTGTGACCGATTTTCCTGCCATGTATAAGATATGTGGTAATCACCGCCACCGCGACGATGCAGCCCTGTGGCACTATCGCCGTGCCAACAAACTGGCTGCGCTGAAGTGGGGCACTTTCCGCAAGACGATGGAAAAGAACATACGCCACTTCGAAGAGAAAGGCCAACGCGAACTGCCGTTCGTAGAAGCACAGTATCAAGAGATTCTGAAAGCCGAAGGCGAAGAGGCCGCACGCGCTTACCTCACGGACTATACGGCAGACTTCATCGGTGCCACCATCCTGCGCTGGGACGAGATGGCTGACCAATACTGGATTGAGTCGAGGTTCGGATTTTGATTGTATCACTTAACAAAACACAAATAGTTTATGAAGACAAAAGCATTAACACTTACATTGCTCTTGTGCGGGGCATCGATGGCATACGCGCAAGAAAGCGGTTATCAATTCACCACTGTCGTATCGCAAAAAGTCACCCCCGTGAAGAACCAGGCATCTACGGGAACTTGCTGGTGCTTCGCCACCACTTCTTTCATGGAAGCGGAACTGCTGCGCATGGGCAAGGGAGAGTATGACTTATCGGAAATGTTCATCGTGCGCCAAAAGTACCTGAACCAGTTGGAAGACAACTATTACCGCAAAGGAAAAGGAAACACGGGACAGGGAAGCCTGGCACACACATGGATTAACGCCTTCAAACAGGTGGGCATCGTGCCCGAAGAGGTTTACCACGGCATCAATTACAACTCAGACAAGCACAACCACGGCGAGATGGTGAGATATCTGAAAGCCATTGCCGGCACGGCTGTGGAGATGAAACAACGCAGCCCCGAATATTACAAGCTGGTGGATAACCTGTTTGACACGTATCTGGGAAAGCTGCCCGAAAAGTTTACCTACAAGGGAAAAGAATATACTCCGAAATCTTTTGCCGAAAGCTTGGGACTGAACATGGATGACTATGTGGAACTGACGAGCTTCACGCATAAACCTTATTACCAACTGTTTGCTCCCGAAGTGCCCGACAACTGGGAACATCAGTTGATGTACAACTTGCCTTTGGACGAGCTGATGGAAGTGACGGACTATGCGCTGACCAACGGCCACACCGTATGCTGGGATGGTGACGTGAGCGAGAAAGGTTTCTCATTCAAGAACGGCGTAGCCATCAACCCTGTGATAAAGAAAGTAGAAGACTTGTCGGGTTCGGATCGTGCCCGCTTCGAGAAACTGGACAGTAAGGAGCAACAGCAAATGCTGGCAGAGGCATACAAGTTTGAGAAGCCATGCCCCGAAGTGGAGGTCACTCCCGAAGTAAGGCAGGCTGGCTACGAAGCTTTCGTCACCACCGACGATCACCTGATGCACCTGACGGGCATTGTCAAAGACCAAAACGGAACGAAATATTACATCACCAAAAATTCCTGGGGCACGGAACGAAATGCCTTCGGCGGTTATCTGAACATGTCGGAAAGCTATGTGCGTGCTAAGACCATTTTCATTCTGGTACATAAAGATGCCATCCCGGCCAATATTCGGAAAAAGCTAGGAATCTAAACTTTATGTGACCGCAAAATACTATCAATCGTCATTGGCAGTTGTAGGGGCGGAATATTTTCCGCCCGAAAGCATTCACGTGGATGTTATCGGGCAGAAAATATTCTGCCCCTACGACTATTAATCCTGTCAATGAAAGACCTGTACCCTTCTTTGTAGATTTTTTCCACACCTGTTGCTTCCTTTCTACACTTCCCCATAAACAATACCTTCGCTAATTTGTTGATTATGAGTAGCCGGATTAACACACGCAAGTTTGGCACACAACTTGTACTTCCATTTGTGGCATCGAAAACATTAACAAAAAAGGTATGAAACTATTTTTCACACACAAAGAAATCGCGCTGAAGAAGAAAAGAACAGCGTTTGCAGTGATAGGTATAGGATTGGTAATCGGGATTTATCTGATAGCTTCCCGCCGACCGGCACCGGAAGCGGAAATACCCGTGGTAAGTATCGAACCCGCCCAACAACAGGACGTGGAGATTTACGGAGAATATGTGGGACGGGTACGCGCCCAACAGTTCGTAGAAGTACGTGCACGAGTGGAAGGCTATCTGGAGCAGATGCTCTTTGCCGAAGGTACGTATGTAACCAAAAATCAGGTACTTTTTGTCATCAATCAAGATCAGTATAGAGCCAAAGCCGACAAGGCTCGCGCCCAACTGAAGAAAGACGAGGCGCAGGCTCAGAAAGCCAAACGAGATTTGGAGCGCATCCGCCCGCTTTACCAACAGAACGCCGCCAGCCAGTTGGACTTGGATAATGCCATAGCCGCATACGAAACGGCAGAAGCCTCCGTAGCCATGAGCGAGGCAGACCTGGATCAGGCCGAACAGGAGTTGGGATATACCATCGTGCGATCTCCCCTGTCGGGACACATCAGCGAGCGACACGTGGATTTGGGTACGCTGGTAGGGCCGGGTGCCAAATCCCTGCTTGCCACCATCGTCAAGAGTGACACGGTGTTGGTGGACTTCAGCATGACTGCCCTCGATTATCTGAAAAGCAAGGAACGAAACGTGAACTTAGGAGAAAAAGTCGAGAACCGTTCCTGGCAACCGAACGTAACCATCACGCTGGCAGACAACACCGTATATCCCTACAAAGGGCTGGTGGACTTTGCAGAACCTCAGGTAGATCCCAATACCGGAACTTTCTCCGTGCGTGCAGAAATGCCGAATCCTAAACGCGCCCTGCTTCCGGGACAGTTTACGAAAGTAAAACTACTGCTGGATGTCAGAGAGAAAGCCACGGTAGTGCCCCTGAAATCGGTCATCATAGAGAAAGGCGGAGCCTACATCTACGTCATGCGACGGGACTCCACGGCCGAACGCCGCTTCATCGAGCTGGGACCTGAGATACAAAACAACGTAGTAGTGGAGAGAGGACTCTCGGCCGGAGAAAACGTCGTGACGGAAGGCTATCACAAGCTGACACCGGGCATCAAGGTAAAGCCTGCACCACAAGCTGAAAGCGACAGCCTGCAGAGTGTCCCCCAAACATTGACCCACGAATAAAAAGCCACCCAAAAAGAGAAGAGTATGAAAGTAAGTTTCTTTATAGACAGACCCGTATTCTCGGCTGTCATCTCCATACTGATTGTCATTGTCGGCATCATCGGACTGACCATGCTGCCCATTGACCAATATCCGCAAATCACGCCTCCCGTAGTGAAAATCAGTGCTTCCTATCCGGGAGCCAGTGCGCTGACGGTATCGCAGGCAGTGGCCACCCCCATCGAACAGGAGCTTAACGGTACGCCGGGCATGCTCTACATGGAATCCAACAGTTCCAATTCGGGTGGCTTCTCGGCTACGGTGACTTTCGATATCTCTGCCGACCCCGACCTGGCCGCAGTAGAGATACAGAACCGCATCAAGCTGGCCGAATCACGCCTTCCGGCCGAAGTGATACAGAACGGTATTTCCGTAGAGAAGCAGGCTGCCAGCCAGTTGCTCACGTTGTGTCTCACCTCCACTGACCCGAAGTTCGATGAAATATACCTCAGTAACTTTGCCACGCTGAATGTGCTCGACCTTATCCGTCGTATTCCGGGAGTAGGACGGGTATCAAACATTGGCAGCCGCTATTATGCCATGCAGATATGGGTTCAGCCCGACAAGTTGGCCAACTTCGGGCTGACGGTGGCCGACCTGCAAAATGCACTGAAAGACCAGAACCGCGAATCGGCAGCCGGTGTATTGGGACAACAGCCCGTAGATGGACTGGACGTCACCATCCCCATCACCACACAAGGAAGACTTTCTACCGTGAGCCAGTTTGAGGAAATCGTGGTACGTGCCAATGCCGATGGCTCCATCATCCGACTGAGAGATGTGGCACGCATTTCGCTCGAAGCACAATCCTACAACACGGAAAGTGGCATCAACGGAGAGAATGCCGCCGTCCTGGCCATCTACATGCTGCCGGGAGCCAACGCCATGGAAGTGGCACAGAAGGTGAAGGAAGCGATGGAAGAAATCAGCCGTAACTTTCCCGAAGGAATGAGCTACGAGATTCCTTTCGACATGACCACTTATATATCCGAATCCATCCACGAAGTCTATAAGACGCTGTTCGAAGCACTGGTGCTGGTCATCGTCGTGGTATATCTTTCGCTGCAAAGCTGGCGGGCCACGGTCATTCCGTTGGTGGCAGTACCCATCTCGCTCATCGGTACATTCGGGTTTATGCTGATATTCGGATTCTCGCTCAACATTCTGACCTTGTTGGGTCTGGTGCTTGCCATCGGTATTGTGGTGGATGATGCCATCGTGGTAGTAGAGAATGTGGAACGCATCATGGAGGAAGAGAAGCTCTCTCCTTATGAAGCCACGAAGAAAGCCATGAACGGACTGACGGGAGCCATCATCGCCACTTCACTGGTATTGGCAGCCGTATTCGTGCCCGTAAGTTTCTTAGGAGGCATCACCGGACAGCTTTACCGCCAGTTCACCGTGACCATCGTTGTGTCCGTATTGCTCTCTACGGTGGTGGCACTGACGCTGAGTCCTGTCATGTGTTCGCTCATCCTGCGTCCCGAAGACCCGGACAAGCCGAAAAACATTGTGTTCCGTCGTATCAACTCATGGCTGAACATCGGCAACCGCAAATATGCTTCCATCATCGGACGCACCGTGAAGCATCCGCGCCGCATACTGGCAGCTTTCGGCATGATGCTGATAGCCATCCTGCTCATTCACCGCATCACCCCCACCAGCTTCCTGCCCATAGAAGACCAGGGGTATTTCAAGATAGAACTGGAACTGCCCGAAGGCGCCACACTGGAGCGCACCCGTAAGGTAACGGAACGCGCCGTGGACTACCTGATGCAAAATCCTGCCGTGGAATATGTGCAGAGCGTGGCAGGAAGCAGTCCGCGCGTGGGCAGCAGCCAGGCACGCAGCGAACTGACAGTCATTCTGAAGCCATGGGAGGAACGAGATTCGCAGACCATCGACGAGATTATGATGCAGGTTAAGAAAGACATGACGGAATATCCCGAATGCAAGGTGTACCTCTCTACTCCTCCCGTCATCCCGGGATTGGGAACTTCGGGTGGTTTCGAGATGCAGCTGGAAGCCCGTGGCGATGCCACATTCGACAATCTGGTGCAGGCCACAGATACGCTGATGTATTATGCCTCCCAACGCAAGGAACTTTCGGGACTGTCCTCTTCCTTGCAGGCAGATATTCCTCAGCTCTACTTCGATGTGGACCGCGACAAGGTGAAGTTTGCCGGAGTGCCTTTGGCCGATGTGTTTTCCACCATGAAGGCTTACACCGGTTCGGTATATGTGAACGACTTCAACATGTTCAACCGCATCTACCGTGTGTACATCCAGGCCGAAGCCCCTTATCGCGAGCATAAAGAGAACATCAACCTGTTCTTCGTGCGCGGGGCAGACAAAGCCATGATACCGCTTACCGCACTGGGTACCACCTCTTACACCACCGGTCCGGGCAGCATCAAGCGGTTCAACATGTTCAGCAGCTCGGTCATCCGCGGTGAAGCAGCCGATGGCTACAGTTCGGGACAGGCCATGGAAATCATCGAACAGATAGCCCGCGAACACCTGCCCGACAACATCGGCGTGGAATGGAGCGGACTTTCCTTCCAGGAAAAGCAGGCAGGCGGACAAACAGGCGTCGTACTGGCATTGGTATTCATGTTCGTATTCCTGTTCCTGGCAGCCCTCTACGAAAGTTGGTTAGTGCCCGTGGCCGTATTGCTCTCCCTGCCTGTGGCCGCCTTGGGAGCCTATTTGGGCGTGTGGACTTGCGGACTTGAAAACGATGTCTATTTCCAGATAGGACTGGTGATGCTGGTAGGACTGGCCGCCAAAAACGCCATCCTCATCGTGGAGTTTGCCAAAGAAGAGACCGACAAAGGGACAGACATTGTGCAGGCAGCCTTGCATGCCGCGCAGCTACGCTTCCGCCCCATCCTGATGACCTCGTTGGCATTCATCCTGGGTATGCTCCCCATGGTCATAGCCAGCGGACCGGGTTCGGCCAGCCGACAGGCCATCGGAACGGGTGTGTTCTTCGGAATGATATTTGCCGTGACCGTGGGAATCATGCTGGTACCTTTCTTCTTTGTCCTGATATATAAGATGAAGACCAAAGTAAAGATAAAAAGATAAGAAACGACGTTATAAAAGAAAAGACGTAT
>JAUNIV010000027.1:8447-13365 GCA_030523385.1 Bacteroidales bacterium
GATATACCTTATACCTATATATAATATGTGTCTCGCTGCTGGCCTCCTCATGCCAGTTGGGCAGACATTATACTCGTCCGGACCTGCACCTGCCCGAACGATTGGACACGCCGGGCTATCAGGACACGCTTTCCATAGCTGACATGCAGTGGTGGGAAATCTACACCGACACCACCCTGCAGTCGCTGATAGAAAAGACATTGGAAAACAACAAGGACATGCTGATAGCCGCTGCCCGCGTGAAGGAACTGGCAGCCATGAAACGCATAGACTTTGCCAACCTGCTTCCGCAACTGAGCGGCAACGCATACGCCCAAAAGGAAGGCTTCAACTACGGAGGCGACAACTACAACAACGACCCCGAAGTGGGTGCCAAAGTGACTGCCAAATGGGAACTCGACCTATGGGGCAACCTGCGATGGGCCAAAGACAGAAGCGTGGCACAATTCTTGGGAAGCATAGAAGCACAGCGTGCCTTGCGGATGAGCATCATCTCGCAAGTGGCACAAGCTTACTTCGAGTTGGTGGCATTGGATAATGAGCTTTCCATCGTCAGGCAAACACTGAATGCCCGAAAAGAAGGTGTGCGCTTGGCCAAAATCCGCTTTGAAGGCGGACTGACTTCGGAGACTTCCTACCAGCAGGCACAAGTGGAATACGCACGCACGGCTACGTTGGTGCCCGAACTGGAAAGAAAAATCTCACTGAAAGAGAACGACATCGCTTTCCTGGCAGGAGAATATCCGCATCGGGTGGAACGCTCCATCCTGCCCGAAGAAGTGAAACTGCCCGAATACTTACCTGTGGGTCTTCCTTCCACGCTGTTGGAACGCCGCCCTGACGTGCGCGAAGCGGAACAGAAACTGATAGCCGCCAATGCCGCCGTGGGCATAGCCTATACCAACATGTTTCCTAAGTTGAGCCTGACGGCGCAATACGGCTACGAGTGCGAGGAATTGTCCGACCTGCTCAAGTCGCCCATCCATTTCATCAATGTCAATCTGGTAGGCCCCCTGTTTGCCATGGGAAAGAACCGTGCCGCATTGAAAGCCAAAAAGGCAGCCTACGAACAGGAATGTTACAGCTACGAGAAATCGGTACTGACAGCATTCAAGGACGCACAAAATGCCATCGTAGATTTCAACAAGATAAAAGAGATTTATGATTCGCGCCTGCAACTGGAGCGTTCTTCCAAAGCAACGATGGAACTGGCCCAACTGCAATACATCAACGGGGTAATAGGCTATCTGGATGTATTGGACGCCCAACGTAACTACTTCGATGCGCAGATAGGCCTGAGCAATGCGATAAGGGACAAGCAGATTACCTTGGTGAAGCTCTATAAAGCACTGGGAGGTGGATGGTAACACCTTTATAAAGGAATAAGACAAAGGAGATGTGCTCTAAAACCATAAGACGCACATCTCCTTTGATTATTTTAATGCTTATCTTTGCCGAACAGCAACTTATAATCCCGCTTGGCCGCAGGAACCGTCCACTCTTCGGGCACAAATTTCCATTGGTTCATGGCTTGCGGACGCAACACTTTCTCCTGTTCGATGTACTGCATCAGGTAGTAGCGCAAATCCTTGTCCGTGGCAAAGACGATGCGGCCTGCCAGCTCCTCTTTGGGAATGCCCGCACCAAGCGTCAGCAAGTCGCCTCCTCCATTGCCGCGATAGGAATTCAAGGCCACCTTATAAATCTTTTCCATATCGAAGGGAGTGCCGTCTGCCAGGCTCACGATAGTCACCTTCTCCCCTTCCGGCTTCGTCACATCCACCGTATAGATAATGCCTGCTGCCGAGTCGAAATTGAAGCTCGGGTTCTTGAAGTTCACGCGCTTGCCTTCTTCTATCGGTTCCCTGAAGAGCATCAGATGGTCATCGGCACTCGTCATGCGGTTGCTCCAGATGGCGTATGACATTTCTAAGAATCCTTTTATCTCCTTGCCCGAAAGCTCCATCACGTAGAGCATGTTCTCGTATTTATAAAGGTTGAACATATCACTCACCCGAATGTCGCCTTCCTTGATTTCGGCATTGAAAGACAAAGGAGCGGCAAACGAAATCTCAGCACCCGAAATGTCCAACTGCAACTTATGAATCAAGTCGATGAAAGGAGAAGAACCGAAATAGGCATCCTTCGTGGTGATGGTTGTCGCGATAGAGCCTATCTTGCGGGACACAAACTCATCCACCGCCCGGTATTGCGGGGCAAACTGCTGCATGAACTCCTCACTCACCGGATAGCTGTTCATGTCTGCCAGCCGTCCGTTCACCTCCTTGCCCACTACCTTGCCATCTTTCATCGTGATTTTCAGTGTCACGTCAGACACCACATTGGCATTGTTCGCAGGGTCCATGACCAACACGCTGTCGCCCGCCACATTGAGCACCTTGGTACACTCGCGGGTGTGATCGTGTCCCATCAGCACCACGTCGAAGCCGGGAATGCGTTTGGCCACATTCATCGAGGCATTCTCTACCACATTGCCCAATTTGTTACCTGCCTGTCCGGCATGGAACAGTCCCACCACCACATCGGGATGCTCTTCTTCCTGAATCACCTTCATCCATTTCGCCGCACAAGTCTCCATATCCTCGAAATGCAGTCCGCTCCACAGTTTTTCGGGCAGCCAGGAGGGGATGGCAGGAGTAATCATGCCCAACACGGCTATTCTCACTCCATCGCGCTCTATCATCTCGTAGGGTTTCAAGTAAGGTTTACCCGTGGCATTGTCTATGATGTTTGCTCCCAACACCGGATGTTTGCATTGTTTCACCCATCTGTCATACACCGCATGGCCTGTCTCCACATCGTGGTTTCCCATGTTGCCCACCACGCAGCCCATGTAGTTCATCATTCCTGCCGCCACATGGGTGGAAACCGTGTCGATGAAATTGTAATAATAGGCCGTTGGCTGACCCTGCAAAATGTCTCCATTGTCCATCAGCAGACAGTTTTCGCCATACTGCCCGCGTTGTTCTTTCAAGAAGGAGTGCACACGCGCCAAGCTTCCGCTCCACTCCTTACGCTCAATGAAATTATAAGGAAAGAAATTGCCGTGCACATCGCTTGTCTCCACAATCTTTATCACGACTTCTTTGTTTTCCTGTTTTTCGGCGGCAGACAAGTGCACGCCTGCCCACAGCAACAGGGCACCCATACATGTTACGTATTTCATTTTATTTCAATTATTTTTTTGACATACGCTGCAAATGTACAATTAAAAAACAAACCGACAAGGATACTCAGCCGATAAATGTTCAAAGGAATAAAACCTGCCTGTTTTTACGGGGACAGATTCACGGCTCCATGCATATATCTTCGCAGGCCGATGAAGATATATGCATCAGAACACCCCTCTTGATGGATGAAAAAATCGAATTGTTTTATATCTTTGTACCCCCGAAAACAATCCTATCAGATATGAGTACAAGCAAGAAGAAAAAAAAGAAAGCATCTGCCGGCCCGTTGTGGTTCATCGTCGTGGCAGTGCTGTTGGGGACACTCACCTATAAATATCAGCCGCAAGAAGAAACACGGCCGGCCGGAAGCACGCAAACAGCAAAGGAGCTGCCAGCCGACGAAAGATTGGAAATACCCGTCATGCACGCACGGGCGGGAGGACAAATCTTGGAGCGGACAGGCTATACCGCTTCTTACAACGCCGACTACAAAACGCCTCACTGGGTGGCATGGGAGCTGACAAAGAAAGAGACACAAGGGAAAGAGACACGGACGGACAAGTTCCTGCCCGACCCCGATGTGTTGGGAGCCAAAGCATATACCACGGACTACACCAACTCGGGCTACGACCGGGGACACATGGCTCCGGCTGCCGACATGAAATGGAGCCGAAAGGCCATGGAAGAATCTTTCTACCTGAGCAACATCTGTCCGCAAAACCCCAATCTCAATAGAGGAGACTGGAATGACCTGGAAGAGCAGTCGCGCCAATGGGCCAAGAAGTACGGGAGAATCTACATTGTGTGCGGACCCATCTATGACAGCAAACGTCCGAAACGAATCGGGAATAACAAGGTGGCAGTGCCCGATGCTTTCTACAAAGTGATATTGGTAAACGAAAAGAAAGACCCGAAGGCCATCGGATTCATCTTTCCGAACAAGGCAGGAAGCAAGCCGCTGGAGCGGTACGCCGTTTCGGTGGACAGTGTGGAGAAACGCACGGACATTGATTTCTTTCCGATACTGCCCGATGAGGTGGAAAACCGCATCGAAGCAGTGTCAGAACTGAATTTCTGATTACGCAAAGATTACTTTACTTCCAGTACCACGATGGACTTGGCAGGCAAGGTAATCTTCAGGTTGCCCTTTTCTACCTTTGCTCCTGTAAATGCTTTCGGAGCTACCACGTCCGGTTTCTCAAAGCTGTTGTAATCGCCTATGTTGGCCGAGGTAAGGATGCGTCCGCTCACGCTCTTGGCCTTCACGTCGCCCAGGCTCAGGGTGATTTCCTGAGATTCTTTCAAATCGACGTTGGACAAAGAAATATGAATCACACCTTCGGCATCGCGTGAGGCCGTTGCGCTTATCATGGGCACGATGCGGTCGTCGCGCACCACTTTGCGTTCGCACTTCAAGTCCATGGGCAGGTAAGTGGCATCCTGGTGTACTTTATACATCTCAAACACATGATAGGTAGGAGTAAGCACCATCTTGTCTTCTTTGGTCAGAATCATGGATTGGAGCACATTCACCACCTGGGCAATGTTGGTCATCTTGATACGGTCTGTGTATTTATGGAACACGTCCAAGGTGAGCGAAGCCACGAAGGCATCGCGCAACGTATTCTGCTGATACAGGTGTCCGCGGATGGTGCCCGGCTCTTCGTCCCACCAGGTTCCCCATTCATCTACCATCAGACCAATCTGTTTCTTGGGGTCATACTTAT
>JAUNIV010000423.1 GCA_030523385.1 Bacteroidales bacterium
GGAGTTCATGTTTACCATTTATTTGAAAAAACAATAAAAGAAACATTTATCACAAAAAGGCAAGGCAGCATTGCTTCCACACAGGTATATATGCCTACGTGAATACTTTATTTTGCTGTTATATTAGCATAAAAAACATCGCATTTTATTTATAAGTGAAATATTAATTGTAACTTTGTACTGAAAAGAAATAAAGAATATGAGTGAAGCTGAATTAAGATTGGTAAAGGCAACCGAAAACTGCACGATGTATTCCATTCAATTCTTGTCGGAAGACGAGAGCGAATTTGAGCGTTTTTACGCTAAATTCAGGAATGAATCGGTTTATAACGAAGATTTTGAACGTCTTTTGAATATCATCGGGCGCATAGCGGATTTTGGTGCATTTGAGCGTTTCTTCCGTCCGGAAGGGAAAATGAACGACAGGGTATGTGCTTTGCCTGTCTTGAAATCACGTTTACGCCTCTATTGCTTGAGGTTGTCAGATAAGATTCTTATACTTGGCAACGGTGGAGTAAAAGCCACTCGAACCTATAACGAGGATGACATGCTGAAAGGTTATGTTATCACCCTTCAGAATTTTGACAAACTCATAACAGAGGGAGTTAAGAACGGAACGATATTGGTAACGGAAAATACAATAGAAACAGAAAACACCTTTGATATATGAAAACAATAAAGACTTCTTTTGATGAAATGTTGGCAAGCACCTCTCCGGCTATCCAGCAAGAGGTGTCTTTGGAATTTGCCATTTCCAACCGTATCTATGAACTGATGACGGAACGTGGTCTGTCCAAATTGCAGTTTGCACAGGCATTGGGCAAACGCCCAAGCGAAGTGACCAAGTGGTTAAGCGGACAGCATAATTTTACGATTAAGACCATATCGTTGTTGTCTTCATTTTTCGGTAAAGAGCTAATAAGCATTAATAAATAGATTCATAATGAAGACAGAATGTCAAATATATGGTTGGTGGACCCACCGAGGTTTCGGTACGTTTATGCGGAAGATCACAAAAAGGCAGGGCAACACATAGAAACAAGAATACTTTTCTTAATTTTGTCCGCAAAAAAAGTAACAATGAAAAGTCTATGTCATTACATATATATTATAGGAATAATAGGCTCCCTTGTATCCTGCAACTCTCATTCCAAAGAATGGGAAAAACTACAAAATGTAGAAACATACATAGAAGAACATGCCGACAGCGCTTTGGCTGTATTGCAGAACATCCATCCCCAAGACCTCGCTAATCAAGAAGAGAAAGCCAAATATGCTCTATTGCTTTCTATGGCAATGGATAAAAATTACATAGACCGTACCGACTTCGAAGTGTTGCAACCTGCTATTGATTATTATGCCGACAAAGGTACACCTGATGAAAGACTTCGGACATATTATTATCAAGGGCGTATTTACCAAAACAAAGGAGATAAAGATTTATCCATGCAGGCATTTATTAAGGCGCGAGAATTAAAAGACGAAATAACTGATACGCTAACTCTTGCCAATCTGCTTGTGGCCCAAGGTACCTATCTCTATTCTTCCTATAAAATAGATAAATTTATCGAAAACAATCTATTGGCAGCAGAATTGTATAAAGCCATAGACCGCTCATATTATTATATGACAAGCCTTACGAATGCCTTAGACGGTAGTATTATTAATAGAAACAAACAATTGGCAGACAGCATTTTGACATGTTGCCAAAAGAATATAGAAAGACATCCCGACTATGGAAGTTTAATGATTCCTTACGCCATATCCTATACCATCACTTTTGGATCGGATGATGAGATAAGACATGTCATTCATTCGGTTAATATCAATGAAAAATTATCCAATGATGCCAAACTGAACATTGCTCTCGGATATTCCCAAATAGGAGAAGCCAGTAAATCACTCCAAATCTTGGAGTCAATTCCTGCTGAAACCTTAGACACCCATTCCTTGAAATACCTTTCCATTAAAGCCAACATTCTTGAAACAAACGGTATGTATGAAGATGCATTAAGCTATTATAAACTGTATTCAAACACTTTGGAGAAGACTCATAAAGCCCTGTTCTCT
>JAUNIV010000424.1 GCA_030523385.1 Bacteroidales bacterium
CCCCCTATAAGTACCAACAATGCAATAATAAAGGTTATCATATTCTATTTTTTTGTTTTAACGGCCACAAAAGTAACGAATTAATTGATTAGTTAGTATCTTTGCGCGAAAATTTGAAACAAATGAGAACTGCCTTTATTATAATAAGCATAATGGTGATCGGTTTTTTGCCCGCAGCATCCCAACCCAAACATGAAATCCGCGCCACCTGGCTCACTACTTTAGGGGGAATGGACTGGCCACGCAACAAGGCCACCGGTGCTGCCGGCATCCGCCGCCAACAGCAGGAGCTGTGCGACATATTGGACAGTCTGAAAACCGCCCGATTCAACACCGTGTTGCTCCAGACCCGCCTGCGCGGCGATGTCATCTATCCTTCTTCCATCGAGACCTTTGCCGAATCGCTGACCGGAAGCACCGGACGTAATCCGGGCTACGACCCGTTGGCCTTTGCCATCGAAGAGTGTCACAAGCGCGGCATGGAGCTGCACGCCTGGATAGTGAGCATCCCGATAGGAAACGCCCGACAGGTGAAGCTGCAAGGACGGAACTCTGTGGTGCAGAAAAACAAAAAGCTGTGTAAGCTGCACAACGGCACCTGGTATCTGGACCCCGGCAATCCCGAAAGCGGAGCATACCTGTCAAGCATCGTCCGCGAAATCACAACCCGATATGACATCGACGGCATCCATTTGGATTACATCCGCTATCCCGAACAGGGCGAACGCTTCCCCGACCGGGACACTTACCGCCGTTATGGCAACGGCAAAGACATGGAGCAATGGCGGCGAGACAACATCACCGCCATCGTGCGCCGCATCTACATCGACGTGAAGTCCATCAAGCCGTGGGTAAAGGTGAGCAGTTCGCCCATAGGCAAATATCGCGACACCGACCGCTATCCGTCACGCGGATGGAATGCTTACCGCGTGGTTTATCAAGATGCGCAGCAATGGCTCAAGGAAGGCATTCACGATGCCATTTTCCCGATGATGTATTTTCAAGGAAACAACTTCTACCCTTTCGCCTTAGACTGGAAGGAGAACAGCAACGGACGTTGGGTGGTGCCCGGATTGGGCATCTATTTCCTCTCGCCCCGCGAACAGAACTGGCCACTGGACGAGGTGGTGAGGCAGATTCACTTCACGCGCCAATGGCACCTCGACGGGCAGGCTTACTTCCGCAACCGTTTCCTGCTGGACAACACCAAAGGTATATGGGATGAACTGAAGGAAAACTTCTACACGGCTCCCGCATTACTCCCGCCGATGACGTGGGCGGACAGCATCGCCCCCTCTGCCCCTACCCTGCCCCGCATGCAACTGCTGCCCGACGGACACATACACCTGCAATGGCAGGCGGGCACAGACAATGGCAACCAACCGCTGAAGTATCATCTGTATGGTTCGGACACCTACCCCGTAGATACCGACCATCCGCAAAACCTCATCGATACTTACCTCACCTCCACGAAATATGACTATGCCCCCGCCCTGCCCTGGATGCAGAAGCGTTATCTGGCAGTAACCGCCACCGACCGCTTCGGCAACGAGAGCACCCCGTTGGCATTGAACGCTCCTTCGGAAACAGACGTGCCTTTGCTCAACAAAGGAGATGCCGTCTGCCTGCCCGAAGTGAAGGGTGCCCAAAGCATCATCATCCGCACCGTCATGGAGACGGAGGTATGCCGGATGAAATATACTCAGCAGTTCTCTGTGGAAAAACTTCCGGAAGGTTTCTATTTGGTGCGCGTCGCAGATGCAGAAGGAAATGCCCTTTTCGAGGGTACTATACTCAAATAAATTGCTACGGTTTAGAAGAGAAAAAAGCCTCTTTTTTGCGTTAGCCTTGCATAAGTTTCGCGAAACTTTAAGCGAAATATGATGCAAAACACGAGATTAAAAGGGCATAATTCACTGGTAATCAACCAAAACACTTTTTACCCCTATATAATATAAAATAGAATATAAAGATGAAGTAAATAACAAGAGAAATAACTAACAAGAAAAAAGCTTCTTCCTCTTCAGGAAGAAGTAAAAAAGAAACCGTGTGTTTTTGGGGAA
>JAUNIV010000028.1 GCA_030523385.1 Bacteroidales bacterium
TAGATTACCAACTGTCTTCCGCCATTAAACTCAATGTAGAGGTGAAGTACCAGATTATCGATGGCTACAACCAGCTCGTATTGACTCCGGGAGTGATTTTCCTTTTTTAAAACCTGATAAAATCGAGTAGGAAGAAAACACCCTTTAGGGTACGTGTGTGCCGGGTGAACTATAAAAAAGTCCCGCATGAATAACCTTCATGCGAGACTTTGTATTCTAAGACTGCCTTTTATCCATTGATGGCATAACCCACCATAATGATAACTGCCAGCACGATTAATCCGATAAACAGGCCTTTCACTATGCGGTCGGCTCTTTTTTCTTCCTGTTGGCTATAAGCCACTTTCTTCTTTTTTCCCATAAGTATATTTCATTTTAAGATTAAACAATTTACTTCAGTAACGTACAAAAATAAGTTATCTCACTTGAATAAACAACGGGCTCTTATGAATAATCGGGTTTTCACCGTATCATATTGTTTTTTTCACCGTATCAAATCCTATTTTTGATAGGACAAAAAAATTTTTTTAAAGGACCAAACCAAATTTTCAAAGGGTCAAACTGAGACAACTCATTTTTGGCATATTACTTAGCATGTTCCAAAAGTACAAAGTTTCAGGGAAAAAACAAACTGTTCGGAAATATTTTACAGATTATTCTCCGAACCGGAGAATTCCATCAGGTATGCCTTGATAAATCCGTCTATCTTTCCGTCCATCACGCCGCCTACGTCCGAAGTCTGATAATTGGTGCGGTGGTCTTTTACCCGACGGTCATCGAACACATAGCTGCGTATCTGCGATCCCCACTCTATCTTCTTCTTGCCGGCTTCTACTTTGGCCTGTTCTTCCATGCGGTGCTGCAATTCTTTGTCATACAAGATGGAGCGCAACTGACGCATGGCGTTTTCCTTGTTCTTAGGTTGGTCACGGGTTTCGGTATTCTCTATCAGGATTTCCTCTTCCTCGCCGGTGTAAGGGTCTTTATACTGATAGCGCAAACGCACGCCGGATTCTACCTTGTTTACGTTCTGTCCTCCTGCACCTCCCGAACGGAAAGTATCCCACGACATACGTGCTGGCTCAATGTTTACTTCGATACTGTCGTCCACCAAAGGAGTGACAAACACGGAAGCGAAAGAAGTCATGCGCTTGCCCTGAGCATTGTAAGGAGAGACACGCACTAGGCGGTGAACGCCGTTTTCGCCTTTCAGATAGCCATAGGCAAAACTACCTTCCATGTTCAGAGTCACCGTCTTGATTCCGGCTTCATCGCCTTCCTGCAAGTTGGCCACACTCACTTTATAACCGTTTGTTTCGGCCCACCTCATATACATACGCATCAGCATGGAAGCCCAATCCTGGCTTTCAGTACCTCCTGCACCCGAATTGATTTTCAGTACACAATCCATCTGGTCGGCTTCTTGGCGAAGCATGTTTTTCAGTTCCAACGCTTCAACCGCAGCCAATGCCTTGGTGTATCCGGCCTCTACCTCTTCTTCCGTCACCAGTTCATCCTTATAAAAATCGAAGGCAAGCTCCAGCTCGTCTGTCAAGGTCTTCACTTCCCGATACCCTTCTATCCACTTCTGAAGGTCTTTCACCTTCTTCATCTGCGCTTCCGCCTTCTTGGCATCATCCCAGAAACCGGGCGCCTGTGTACGCAGTTGCTCCTCTTCCACCTGGACCATCTTGTTCTCTATGTCCAGATACCTTTCAAGGGCTGCCGTACGTTCTTTTACGTCTTTCAGTTGCTCTATTGTTATCATCTTGAGGATTTTTGCTTTTTATCAGGCTGCAAAGATAGAAGAAATCTGTTCATTTTCAAAGAAATTACTCTTCGTACATCTTTTCTATCTCGGCTGCATAGTTCTTTTTCAACACATTGCGTTTGATTTTCAGCGTATTTGTTAGCTCTCCGCGCTCCATGCTGAAGGGATGGGGAAGCAAAGTAAACTTCTTAATCTGCTCGTAATGTGCAAATTGTTGCTGCAATGTATCTATGCGTTCCTTAAACAAATTTATAATCTTGGGATTCTGCAACAGTTCCTCCATGCTGGTGTACATTATTCCCTGTTTGACGGCATACTCTTCCACTAAGCTGTATTCGGGAATAATCAGTGCCGACACAAACTTGCGTTCATCGGCTATGATGGATATCTGGTCGATGTAACGGTCCACCACCAACTTGGCTTCTATGGCCTGCGGGGCAATGTACTTGCCGTTGGAAGTCTTGAACAAGTCTTTGATGCGTTCGGTCAAGAACAGGTGTCCGTCTTTGATGTAGCCGGCATCGCCGGTGCGGAACCATCCATCTTCTGTAAAAGCAGCTTTCGTGGCAGCTTCTTTCTTATAATATCCGTGCGTCACACTGGCTCCTCGCAACAGGATTTCATTATCTTCTCCTATCTTCACCTGCGTATGAGGCATCAGGCTACCTACCGAACCAATCACGTGGTCGCCGTTCTCTTCGCAAGATACCGTAGCCGTAGATTCGGTCAAGCCATATCCGGCCACCATGTTGATTCCTACGGAAAGGACAAACTCTTGCACTACGGGAGGTATGGCAGCGCCTGCCGTCGGGAAGAAACGTCCATTGTCTATGCCGATGGTTTTCTTCAGTACGCTATAAATGGTTTTCTCATAAAACTTATACTTCATGTGCAACATGGTCGGCGGTGTCAGTCCTTTGAACACGTACTCCAGATTATGCTCACGTCCCACATTGATGGCATCCAGCATCAGTTTTTTCTTCAAGCCTGTGGTTGCATTTATCTTTTCCTGTACGCCTGCATACACTTTCTCCCAAAAGCGAGGCACGCTGCACATAGCCGTAGGACGTATCTCCTTGATGGTTTTCTGTATATCCTGCGGCCGAAGATTTACGGCCAACGTACATCCCATAGTGAGGCACCAATAAGTCCATGCCCGTTCAAACACATGGGTATAAGGCAAGAAGTTCATCACCACATCCGTATCGCCCAACTGAGGGAAACGCTGGTCGTGGGCAGGGAAAGCTGCTTCGTAACAAGAATGATGCAACATCACTCCTTTGCTGTCGCCCGTAGTGCCGCTGGTATAAAGTATATTGGCTATGTCACCGTTTCCGGATTCGGAAGTGCGCTTGTCCACCTCCTCTTGATGAGAAGATGCTTCACCCAATTTCAAGAATTCGTCAAAATAAATAGAGGTTTCATCGCGTGCATCACGCCGCACTGTTTTATCGAATATAATAATCTGCTTCACCTGCGTGCCCAACGACATGACGCGGAATGCCACATCATATTGCAACTGTTCGCCCACAAAGACGAAACGGATTTCGGCATCGTTCACCATATAATGCACTTGTGCTTCGGAGCTGGTGGCATAGAAAGGTACGGTCACAGCCCGCACACCAAAAGCGCCAAAGTCCATATATAGGCTTTCGGGTTTATTTTGGGAAAATACGGCGATGTTTTCCTGTACGCCCACTCCCAATTCTATCAAAGCATTCGATACTGTCTTTACTGTTTCCGCAAACCGATTCCATGAAACCGGAACCCATGATTCGGTCTGATAATCGCGATAACGCAGTGCCACACGGTCACCATATTTCTCGGCCTGACGCTGTATCAGGACAGATAATAGAGAACTATTCATCTAAATATTTTTTAAATTCGCATGCAAAGTTATGGTTTTATTTGGAATTACCCTCTATAAAGCATTATTAATTTTCCCGTCCAATCAAAGAGTTACAAGAACATTTCAGCAATACTTAGTTGTTTATGTAACTTTATTGTTTTTTTGCCGTATTGTTTTATTAAAATTAAAAGTTATATCTTTGCGCCCTCAAAATCGAAAATAAAGAAACAGAAATGAAGAAATTATTTCCCTTTTTGTGCATGGCGACAGTTACATTAACAGCCTGCCAACAGTTGAATGAGACAGTGTTTAATGAGAGTGAAGAACAAGATGAGAAGAAGGTTTCTATCGTAGCTGCCATAGGTAAGCAACAGCAGAGCCGGACCGTAATGGACAATCAAGACAACACCGTATTCTCTTTTTGTGAAGATGATGAAATCGGAGTCTTTGCCGATGGTGCAGCAGACACTTATAAATGGAAGCTGACAAACACCGAAGGACAACTCAAATGGCAACCGGAAACATCTATGAAATGGCCGGAAGAAGAAATTGACCAAATGGTTACCTTTTTCGCCTATAGCCCTTATACCGGAGAAATGTCAGAAAACAAAGTAGAAATGCCGTCTTTGTTGGGACAGACGGGCGATGCCAAAGATTTAGCCAAGTATGACTTTCTGGTGGCTCGTTGTACTAACAATTATATGAAAAGCGGCGGTGAGATATTCTTTACTGGCGATAACGCTTTCCAGCATGTATCCTCTTTGATTGCTTTCAAAGTGAAGAATGACCCCAATATGTCGGGTGCAATCATCCAAAAAATATTGTTTAAAGGCAATGGAGTAGCTACTCAAACGAAATATGTTTTCAGCAATACGGAAGAGCTTACCATAGAAGCTTCGCCTGCTGCTGACATCGTTAATAAAATGGAGTTGACTGTAAATCAGACAGTCGCAGAAGAAGGAGCTGTATTCTATACTATTGTCAACCCTGTAAGCTCAGACCTTAGCCTGTCATTGAGTTACACTCGGAATGGCATTCTTTATGAAACAAAAGAAGTCAAGCTTGGAACCGACTTTACAAGCAATAATATGTATAAATACTCTTTAAGTATCAATAAAGGCGAAGTTATCATAACCGGTGCGGATATCGACCCTTGGGAATCGAATGAAATGGGGGATATTACATTGGATGAAGTAAAGAAGGAAGAGACGAAATAAAAGTATATAGTAATAAAGCTACGTAGAATTAAAGCGGGGTCAAAAAGTCTTTGACCACCCGCTTTATTTTCATTCCAAGAATAATGTCATTACGCCAGACATTCGTCTAAATCGCGTGTCAGCTGTTCTTTGTCCAGGTGTTGACCAATAAAGACAATCTTTTGCATACGGTCTCCATACTTGTCATCCCAATCTTTCAGCAGACCCGGTTCTTGTTTCATGATTTCTATCAATTCATCTTCAGGTGCTGTGGCATACCACAATCCGGCTTCTTTCAGCTTTTTCTGCACACCGGCCTGTTCAAACAAGAAAGACATGTCAGGATTATGTTTGAAATAACATACTCCTTTGGCACGAATGATGTTCTTACTCCACTTGGTAGCTACAAAACGGTCAAACTTATGAATATCGAATGCAGGACGACGGTAATATACAAAGGTACTAATGCCATACTCTTCTACTTCACCTCCTTCGTGATGATGGTGATGAGCATGGTGATGGTGGTCTTCGTGATCATGACTCTCATGATGATGTTCGTGTCCCTCTTCTTCATGATGGTGGTGATGTCCGTGCCCTTCTTCCTCTTCGCGCTGTTCATCGGTAAGCGGGCTTTCCAGTTCGCGTACCCATCCTGCCGATGTAGCGGTACGCTCAAAATTGAACTTTCCAGTATGAATAATCTTATCTAAATCCACCTTGGCATAATCGCATTCTATAATCTCGGCGGCAGGCTGTAAAGTACGTATAATTTGCTTGATGCGTTCCAGTTCTCCGCGTTCCACTTCCGAAGCCTTGTTAAGCAGAATGATATTACAGAATTCTATCTGCTGGATTATCAGGTTCTCGATATCCTCTTCGTCAATGCCTTTACGTGTCAGGTCATTACCGCAGGCAAATTCACTTTGCAAGCGCAGGGCATCTACCACCGTAACAATGCAATCCAGCCTACAGTCGCCGTGCGTGGCTACATCCATGGCAGGTATGGAACAAATGGTCTGTGCAATGGGAGCCGGTTCGCAAATTCCACTGGCTTCTATCACAATGTAATCAAAACGATTCAGCTTCAGGATATCGTCTATTTGTTCTATCAAGTCCATCTTCAACGTACAGCAGATACAACCGTTCTGCAGGGCAACAAGGCTCTCATCTTTCTTGCCTACAATTCCTCCTTTTTGAATGAGGTCGGCATCTATGTTCACCTCGCCTATATCATTGACAATAACGGCAAACTTAATACCTCGTTTGTTCGAAAGAATGTGGTTTACCAAAGTTGTTTTTCCACTGCCCAGATAACCAGTCAGGAGCAGTATTGGGGTTTCTTTTGTTTTCATCGTTATTTTCTTATATTCTAATAGATATTTTATTTGTCTTCTTTTTCAGGGCAGATATAATCTGTGAAACAAAAAACATGCCAATAATAACTATTTATATTTATTTAGGCTGCTTCTTTTGAGATTATTTAAATATTCTCTTATGAAAAGTTCAACAGCGGATTTAACGACCCCGAATTAAATCCCGATTATGTCCCCATTTTCGGGCATATTCAGGGAACAGGCAAAAAAAATAGCCGCAAACTGTACGGTTTGCGGCTTTTTGTTCGGAAAATGTTGGTTCTTTGTTGGACTACCAGGATTCGAACCTGGACAAACAGAACCAAAACCTGTTGTGCTACCATTACACCATAGTCCAATCATTGGTGCTTTCCTCGGAAAGCGGTGCAAAGATACGATTTTCTTGTGATATAGTCCAAATATTTGGAGCATTTTTTTGCACGACATGCCGAGAAGTAATAAAAAAGCTTGTTTGAACAAATTGGATTTGCCCAAACAAGCCTTTTCTTAAAGTATAACTTCTCTTCCTTAGAGTTACTTTACAATCAGCAAGTAGTAGTTCTTCTTGCCGCGCTGCACCAGCAGGTATTTGTCATCTAACAGATCGGCTGTTGTAACCATTTGGTCGAAAGCACTCAGCTTTTCCTTGTTCAGCGAAACGCCTCCGCCTTGCACCAACTTGCGCATCTCGCCCTTGGAGGCAAAGACTGCTGCATGATCTACAAACAAATCCACGGCCTTCACACCGGCAGACAGTGCATCGCGTGATACCTCAAACTGAGGAACGCCATCGAATACAGCCAGCAGTGTGTCTTCGTCCAGCTTCTTCAAGGCATCGGAAGTGGCATTGCCAAACAGGATGCCCGATGCTTCTACGGCTGCATTGTAGTCTTCTTCGGAGTGAACCATGATGGTAACTTCCTTGGCCAGGCGTTTCTGCAAAGCACGCAGGTGCGGAGCTTGTGCATGTTCTGCTGTCAGGGCTTCTACTTCTTCTTTGCTGAGAGAGGTGAATATCTTGATGTAACGGGCTGCGTCTTCATCGCTCACGTTCAGCCAGAATTGGTAGAACTTATAAGGAGAAGTGTAGCGCGGGTCTAACCAGATGTTGCCGGATTCTGTCTTTCCGAACTTACCACCGTCGGCTTTGGTAATCAACGGGCAAGTCAAAGCAAACACTTCACCTCCGTTGGTGCGGCGAATCAGTTCGGCACCGGTGGTGATGTTGCCCCATTGGTCGGAACCGCCCATCTGGAGTTTGCAACCTTTGGTCTCATACAAGTGCAGGAAGTCGTAGCCTTGCAGAAGCTGATAAGTGAACTCCGTGAATGACAGGCCGTCGCGTGCTTCGCCGTTCAGCCGTTTCTGCACGCTGTCCTTTGCCATCATATAGTTTACGGTGATGTGTTTTCCTATCTCGCGGGCAAAGTCGAGGAAAGTGTAATCCTTCATCCAGTCATAATTGTTCACCAGTTCGGCTTTGTTGGGAGCATCCGAATCGAAGTCAAGGAACTTGCTCATCTGCTTCTTGATGCACTCTTGGTTGTGACGGAGGGTTGCCTCGTCCAGCAAGTTACGTTCGGCCGATTTGCCCGAAGGGTCGCCTATCATTCCGGTGGCTCCGCCTATCAGTACCAACGGCTTATGTCCGCAACGCTGGAAATGACGCAGTATCATCACACTGCAAAGATGACCGATGTGCAACGAATCGGCTGTCGGGTCGAATCCGATATAAGCCGTCACTTGCTCTTTTGCCAATAACTCTTCGGTGCCTGGCATCATTGTGTGCACCATTCCGCGCCATGTTAATTCTTCTACAAAATTCATCGAATGATTGTCTTATTTAATTGTTTGATTTTTACTTTAGTGCCTGCAAAAATACGACACTTTATCTGAACAAGCAACTCTTATCGCCGAAAAAAGATATTTCGGGCATTTTTGTCTATTTGCCTACACACATCGCCGGCTTCCCGCCCCATCGCTGCGGCCATGCGCTCTATGATAATACGGATAGGAATAGGGCTTTCGTCTGTTTCTGCCAGTAGCCGTTCGGGCGGAAGGAGAGGCAATACATCGGGATGATATTTCTCACCCAACGAAAAGAAGATTCCTTCTTGCAGGAGCTGCCTGCCTATGTTGGCATTGTTGCGGAAGCCATGTACCACCCACGGCATGCGGGGTTTATGCTTGCGCTTCAATACGATCAATTCATTGAATGCCCTGACGCAATGAATCACCAAAGGTTTCTCCACTGCCTCGCTGAGCCGGATTTGCCGGGCAAACACTTCCTGCTGACACGCGAAACCTGCCGTCGTGACTTTATCCAGTCCGGCTTCGCCTATGGCTAAGACAGACGGATGCTGTATGGCTTGCTCCAATAATCCCCACTCTCTTTCTCCGGCTTTTTCGGCTTCCCAAGGATGGATTCCGACAGAAAAATAGCCATTATCCGCAGGTGTGAATGCTTCGGGAGAAAGAGACCGGATACCTTCTGCCGAAGGGTGATGCGTATGTATGTCTAATAAAAGCATGATTTTTCTTTCTTGAAAGATGACCTCAAGGAACGGGGTCATAGCCCGAACCTCCCCACGGATGGCAACGCAAAATGCGCCTTATGGCTAAATACAGTCCGCGGAAAGGTCCGTGTTTTTGGATGGCTTGAATGGCATATTCCGAACAGGTAGGCACAAAACGACACGAAGGGGGTGTCAGCGGAGAGATGTAACCGCGATAGAAGTGGATGGGCAGCAATAATATATAGGATAACAGCTTTCTCATTGCTCCGGTTCCTGCATGCGTTCCACCTGTTCTGCGATGTGTATCAACATTCTCTTCATCTTTGCCTCTATTTCGTCCGAAGCATGAAGATTATTATCCAGCCAGATGAAAGCCAGAATCAGCCGCTTGCCTTGCGCATCCAACGTATTGGTCAGGAGTGATTTGTTCTTGCGGTAGGCTTCGCGGATTTGTCTTTTCACCCGGTTGCGCAACACGGCACGCTTGAAACGCTTCTTCGATACGCTCACCAGCATGGATGCGGCAGGCTCTCCGGCGACAGGCTCTGTCGGCATATACACCACACGCAACGGAAATGCCGGAAAAGATTTGTTTCCGCCGGCAAACAATTGTTCTATCATTTTCTTGCTGTTCAAGCGTTCCTTCTTGTCAAGTGTATATGCTGCCATGATTAGCTTTCCTTTTATAGGTTTACTGTCTATATAAGAAACCGAAGGTTTCGAATCACAAAGTTATGGACTTTCTTGATACAAAACCCTCGGTTTTGGGATATAAACTAAAAAATTTAATCTTTGCTATGTTCACGGATGAACATGTCGAGTGCTGCCGTCATGGAAGGAGCTTCTACGGTAGGGGCTTCCAGGTCCAGACGCAGTCCGGCATCTTTCACAGCCTTAGCCGTGGCAGGACCGAAACATCCTATCGCAATCTCTTTCTGGTCGAACTCCGGGAAGTTCTTCATCAGCGAGCTGATACCGGCCGGACTGAAGAACAACAGCATGTCGTAATCAAACTTCTCTTCGGGAGTGAAGTCATTGCTCACCGTGCGATACATTACGACTTCTGTGTGATGGATCTTGTGCTTGTCCAACAAATCCCTGATTTCATCGTTATGCACATCCGACAGCGGAACCAGATAATTTTCGGAAGCATGCTTCACAATGGCCGGTACCAAATCGGCAAACTTGCCCGTAGCTCCGAAGAATACTTTACGTTTGCGATACTGCACATACTTTTGGATATACAGTGCAATAGTTTCGGACGTACAGAAATACTTCATCGTTTCGGGGATGGTGACACGCAACTCCGTACACAAATGAAAAAAATGGTCGATAGCATGCCGTGAAGTGAAAATCACGGCTGTATGGTCAAGAATAGAAACTTTCTGTTGTCTGAATTCTTTGGCCGACAAACTTTCAACCTTTATAAACGGGCGAAAATCTATTTTCACACCATATTTCTCAGCAATGTCATAGTAAGGTGACTTCTCTGAAGTCGGCTTAGGCTGAGATACAAGGACTTTTTTAATCTTCAATGTACTAAAAATTTTAAAACCAACAGTTGTTCGCTAAGATAATTCCTTTCCATAGAACAAAATCGGGAAGGATTTCAAGGGCACAAAAGTACAGAATTAAATGGAAAGAGCCATAAATCTTATTAAAAAAGTTACTAAAACACTTATAAAGCAATAATATTTTAGCAATTATTATAACAAAACCGACAAAATAAGGCGCAATTTGCGGGGATAAGTCAAAATAGACAATCAAAAGCACAATCGGAAAAAGCAAAAATCCGGCACCGATTACGATGTTAAAATAAGCACGCTGCCAAATAAGATTCCTTGTTTTGTTAAAGAAAATCCAATTTACAAAACCGAACAAGAGCCATTTTATGACAAAGAAAAATACAATGCAACCGATGTAAGAGCCCAGCAGCAGAGCATGTGAAATCCCGCTGAAGAGATAAGGGGAATGATCGGAAAAATAATCGTAGAAACAGAAACCTAAAAGAATGCAGGTCTGGAGTATCAAAGCCAATGTATAGTGTACGTCCGGAGCGGTACTGTCGTCAAACAGGCTGCCCCGTTCTTTGGACGAAGCAAAGTTCTTGAATTGTTGTTTTAGGTGTCTCTTTCCATGTGCCAGTACGTAAGAAGCCAGTACAAAACATAAAAACAGGATACCTGTCACCACCCAGTCCGAACGCAACTGGTAAGGCAAGGGTATGCCATTCATCCCTTCTTCTCCTTTTGCGGTATGGCTTTGCATCAAGGCTGCCTTCAAACTGTCTTGCTGTTCTGCCTCAAGTTGGACGAGGTATGCTATTCCGGGACGACAAACTTCACTCATATAGCTGCAAATTTACGGATTTCCTTTTTCCATATCGGCAGTGTGCGGAGCAGATGCAAGGCTTCGGCGGGCGTAGAAGCTACTCCCCAAATGGCAGTATGCTCCGGACGCATGAAATGTTCGTCCACCGCCTTTTGCAGCATGGCCAGCAACGGGTCATAGAAACCATTGACATTGAGTATGACAATAGGATTAAGGTATAAGCCCAACTGTTTCCAGGTGATGATTTCAAGCAGCTCCTCCAGTGTGCCGCATCCTCCGGGCAGGGCTATGACACCATCGGACAAATCAGCCATGGTGCGCTTTCGTTCGTGCATAGTCTCGGTCTCCACCAGTCGGGTCAAGCCTGTGTGATGCCATCCTTCTTCTACCATGAAGCGAGGGATGACTCCTGTCACCGTGCCTCCGGCTGCCAAAGCAGCATCGGAGACGGCTGCCATCAGTCCGATGCATCCCGCACCGTTTATTATGTTGATGCGTTGCCCGGCCAACAGGCGTCCCAATTCGCGGGCTGCTTCTACATACTCCGCAGCGATTTGGGTGCTCGATGCGCTATATACACATACATTATTAATAGAGTTCATTGTTGTCAATGTTGGTTTTCTGCTTTGCATGGATTTCACTGTAGGGGCGCAATATTTTGCGCCCGATAACACCCACGTGGATGAATTCGGGCAGAAAATATTCTGCCCCTACAAGATAATACATGGGGAAAATCCCGCTTGGATATTAAAGGGAGAATACTTCCTTTATCTTATCCACATAATCCAGCTTTTCCCATGTAAACAATTCCACTTCCACCGTCTTGGTGTCCTGATAGAGCGACGTGTATGTCTTGGTCACCACTTTCGGCTCGCGTCCCATGTGTCCGTAAGAGGCCGTCTCTTCGTAGATGGGGTTACGCAATTTCAACCGCTCTTCGATGGCCTTGGGACGCAAGTCGAACAGTTCGGCTATCTTTTCGGCAATCTCGCCGTCGGTCATGTTCACGTTGCTGCGTCCGTAAGTGTTCACGTAGATGTTGATGGGGCGTGCCACGCCGATGGCGTATGACACCTGCACCAGCATTTCGTCGGCCACGCCGGCAGCCACCATGTTCTTGGCAATGTGACGGGCGGCATACGCTGCGCTGCGGTCCACCTTGCTGGGGTCTTTCCCGGAGAAAGCTCCTCCGCCGTGGGCACCTTTTCCTCCGTATGTATCGACGATGATTTTGCGTCCGGTCAATCCGGTATCACCGTGCGGGCCACCTATGACGAACTTGCCCGTAGGGTTCACATGATAGGTGATGCGGTCATTGAACAGGGCCAGTACGTCTTCATTGTGTATCTCGGCAATGACGCGCGGCATCAGTATCTCTATTACGTCACGACGTATTTGGTTCAGCATCTCTTCGTCGGCCTTCAGTTGGGCTTCTTTTGAATCATCGGCCGGAGCGATGAACTCATCGTGCTGGGTAGAAACCACAATGGTGTCGATGCGTACAGGTTTTCCGTTGTCATCATATTCGATGGTCACTTGGCTCTTGGCGTCAGGACGCAGGTAAGTCATCACCTTACCCTCCCGGCGGATTTCGGCCAACACCATCAGCAGCTTGTGAGCCAGGTCTAATGACAGCGGCATGTAGTTTTCGGTCTCGTTGGTGGCATAACCGAACATCATTCCCTGGTCGCCTGCCCCCTGGTTCATCGGGTCTTCGCGTTCCACGCCTCGGTTGATGTCGGCGCTCTGTTCGTGTATGGCAGAGAACACGCCACACGAATTTCCTTCAAACATATATTCGCTTTTCGTATAGCCTATGCGGTTGATTACTTCGCGGGCTATGCGCTGCAAGTCCACGTAAGCCTTGGTTTTCACTTCTCCGGCCAGCACTACCTGTCCGGTAGTAACCAGGGTTTCGCAAGCTACTTTCGAACTGGGGTCGAATGCCAACAGTTTGTCAAGCACAGCGTCCGATATTTGATCGGCCACTTTGTCGGGGTGTCCTTCAGACACCGATTCGGATGTGAATAAGTATCCCATTCTTCTTCTGAATTAAAATAGAGAATTAAAAATTAAAAAATCACTTGTTAATCACATCGGGGGAAGTCATGAGAGTAGATGGGGCATCGAGCCAAAAAGTCAATGTGTTTTAGCATTTTTTTCTGTGGTTGCAAGCTACTCAAATCTTTCCACTGGTTTTTAACGGGCGCAAAGATACGTATTATTCTGCAATCGGCCTACACATTAT
>JAUNIV010000425.1 GCA_030523385.1 Bacteroidales bacterium
CTATGTAAAATGATGACCAGATTGGCCATCAGGATATCTTAGCCCTTGTGCTTCAGCGGAAACACAAGTCTATTTCGTTGCATTCAATAACAAAATATTTCAATATATATTTATGAACAAGCGTATTTATCTCTGCTTAGCTCACATGAGCGGACAGGAACAGAAGTATATCAAAGAAGCCTTTGATACGAACTGGGTTGTCCCTTTGGGACCGAATGTGAATGCTTTTGAACAGGAGTTGGAGAATTTTGCAGGTGAAGGCAAGAGAGTGGTTGCCTTGTCTGCCGGAACGGCTGCTGTACATCTAGCTCTGTTGGCCTGCGGAGTAGGACCGGGAGATGAAGTGCTGGTACAAAGCTTTACGTTTTGTGCCTCTTCACATCCTGTGACTTACTTGGGTGCTACTCCGGTATTTGTAGATAGCGAGAAGGAAACATGGAACATGGACCCGGAATTGTTGGAAAAAGCAATAAAGGATCGCATAACCTTAACAGGCAGAAAGCCAAAGGCTATAGTTCCGGTTTATTTGTATGGTATGCCTGCCAAAATAGAGGAGATTATGGCCGTTGCCAACAAATATGACATTCCGGTAATAGAGGATGCAGCCGAAGGATTGGGCAGCCGATATGACGGACAGGTATGTGGAACATTTGGTCGTTACGGCGTGCTTTCCTTTAATGGTAACAAGATGATTACGACTTCCGGTGGAGGTGCTCTCATCTGTCCGGACGAAGAAGCAAAGAGGAAAATCATGTTCTATGCTACGCAGGCACGGGAAAGCTATCCGTACTATCAGCATGAAGAGATAGGGTATAACTATCGCATGTCGAACATCTGTGCCGGTATAGGACGCGGACAAATGACCGTGCTGGAGGAGCACATAGCCCATCACAAACATGTGCAGGATCTGTATCGTGAATTACTGAAAGGTGCGGAAGGTATCACGTTGCATGAGAATCCATTGGATCGTTTCGACAGTAATTTCTGGTTGGCCACTATCCTGCTCGATGACGATCTGCACATTCAAGGAGAGGAACATGCATACGAGGCAGCTGTGCAAGGTGCGGTAGGTGGAGCGGCAGGCGTGACTCATGCTGCATCTGCACTGCATACGGATAGCGAACCGAACAGAAATGTGGAGGCTATGCGTATGGCATTGGATGTAGCAGGTGTGGAAGCCCGTCCCTTGTGGAAACCGATGCACTTGCAACCAGTGTACAGAAACAATCCACGTTACACAAACGGTACCTCGGAGTCTTTGTTCAAGAGGGGATTGTGTCTGCCTGCAGGTCCTTGTGTCAGTGACGAGGATATAGCATACATTGTACGAATCATAAAAGACTGTATAAGGAAATAACTTATTGCTGATGAAAAAGATTGTCTCAAAACTTTCGAACTGGTACTTTTCCAAAGGAGCATTGCCTTTTTGGTGTATATTGATTTTGGATTGCCTGATTGTGCTGGGAGCAGATTTGTTGGTCTATGCGTTGAACAACGGCACGTTGCATGCTCTGCAGACTTTTAGTTCATTAACGAGTACTTTCTGTTTCTACCTGTTGTTTTATATCATGGGCTTCCGTCTGTTTCATACTTATTCCGGTGTAATCCGTTATTCTTCTTTTGTGGATTTGCAGCGGGTAGGATTTGCTGTGCTTACAGGAATAGTATTAATAGCGGTATTCAAATATGGATTTCATTCGGACGATTGGTTAATGGCAATACGAATGAAAGATATAGGTATTGCCGCTCTGCTGTCTGTGGCACTGATGTGGGCCATGCGTGTGTTGGTGAAGTTTCTTTATGATTCTACCTTTCATCAGAAACAAGCAACCCAAGTATTCATTTATGGTGTAAGAGCTGGAGGTGTAGGATTGGCAAAAAGTATTAGAAATCAAGAAGCGTCGACTTTTGTATTGGCAGGGTTTGTTTCGGATGAACCGGATATGAAGAACCGTTATCTGATGGGAGTACGTGTCTATCCGAACGATGAAAACCTGACAGAAGAAATGAGAAAGCATCAGGCACAAATCTTGCTGGT
>JAUNIV010000426.1 GCA_030523385.1 Bacteroidales bacterium
TTCTCTCCCCATGGTAAATCCGGAAAGAAGTGGCTTGCTAATTTGTAATGCCTATGGGCTCCCATACCTAAATATAACGATGCAATCTCTCCAAAATCCCCATATTTAGGTATTGGACGAAAAGGGAAATTAGACGAATTTTGCACGTGGAGAAAAGCCTCCAAATCTTTTTGTATGGAAGATTTGTTGTAAGGTAATCGTTTAATACAATAATAAAGAATAGTATGAGAATCGAAAAAATTGTAGCTCGTGAAATCTTAGACTCACGTGGCAATCCCACAGTAGAAGTTGATGTAACCCTCGAATCAGGCGTAGTAGGCCGTGCCTCTGTTCCCTCCGGAGCCTCTACCGGCGAACATGAAGCGCTGGAAATGCGCGATGGCGACAAGAAGCGTTATGGCGGCAAGGGTACGCTGAAGGCTGTGGAGAATGTAAATAAGGTAATTGCTCCGGCACTCATCGGATGGTCTGCACTGGAACAGCGTGCTATCGACAAGAAGATGTTGGCTTTGGACGGAACTCCCACCAAATCCAATCTGGGTGCCAATGCTATCTTGGGCGTTTCACTGGCTGTGGCAAAGGCTGCTGCCAACTACCTGGATATTCCTTTGTACAGATACATCGGCGGAACCAACACTTATGTAATGCCTGTCCCCATGATGAACATCATCAACGGCGGTTCGCATAGCGATGCTCCCATTGCATTCCAGGAATTCATGATTCGTCCCGTAGGTGCTCCTTCCTTCCGTGAAGGCTTGCGCATGGGTGCCGAAGTGTTCCATGCACTGAAGAAAGTGTTACACGACAGAGGCTTGAGCACAGCCGTAGGCGATGAAGGTGGTTTTGCTCCTGCACTGAACGGAACGGAAGATGCCATAGAATCTATCTTGGCTGCCATCAAGAATGCCGGTTATGAGCCGGGCAAGGATGTGAAAATCGGTATGGACTGCGCTTCTTCTGAATTCTACAAGGACGGAGTGTATGATTACACCATCTTCGAAGGCGAAAAGGGCAAGAAGCGTACTGCCGACGAACAGATTGCCTATCTGGAAGAACTGATTAACAAATACCCCATCGACTCTATCGAAGACGGTATGAGCGAAAACGACTGGGAAGGCTGGAAGAAACTGACGGAACGCATTGGCGACCGCTGCCAGTTGGTTGGCGATGACCTGTTTGTTACCAACGTAGCTTTCTTGTCTAAGGGTATCGCACAGGGTTGTGCCAACTCTATTCTGATTAAAGTAAACCAGATTGGTTCGTTGAGCGAGACATTGGATGCCATCGAGATGGCTCACCGTCATGGATATACCACGGTTACTTCTCACCGCTCGGGCGAAACAGAAGATGCAACCATCGCCGACATTGCCGTAGCTACCAACAGCGGTCAGATCAAGACCGGTTCTTTGAGCCGTAGCGACCGTATGGCTAAGTACAACCAGTTGCTCCGCATCGAAGAAGAATTGGGCGACCTGGCTGTCTATGGCTACAAGCGCATCAAGTAAAGACGCGCTGGTTTTTGCACATTTATATAACTGTAAAAAAAGAAGGCTGTCAAGAACTCCGGTATGTTTTCAGGAGTTCTTCGACAGCCTTGCTTCTTATGTGCTTGCCCAAAGCCTTTTTCACGCATATATCTTCGTGGACTTACGGATATATATGCGTAGCCTCATGAAGATATATGCGTTGCTTCACGAAGCCGTATGTCATCGTTTGTCCGTTATACCGAAGAGCTGCCATTGTTCTTGCGGGAAGTTCCGTTTAACGATTTGCTTCAGTTCCATGATGGATGTTTTTACTTCCGCCAGTTTCTTGTTGGCTACAGATGCTTTTTGGCTGACTTCCGCACGCAGGGCGTCCAGTTCCTTGTTGTAGCCTGCTGCCGTCTCGGCATCTTTTTCCAACAGCCCCAGCTGTTCCTGACTGACTCCGAAACCTTTTATCAATTCATAGTTCTTACGCAATCCGTCCACTAACATCTGTGCTTTCTGCACTTGTTCCAAATACACTTTTGACATAATAATGGTTCTTATTTGA
>JAUNIV010000427.1 GCA_030523385.1 Bacteroidales bacterium
TTCAGCTTGTAATCAATGAAAGATTGCAACACTCTCTCTACAGGCTGCTGCGGGCTTTTGCTGCCGTAATATTCAAATTCAGAAAGGGGCACAGCCTCATCATCAATATGCAACACAACTTCTCCTTGTGCCCGAATCTCTGATACGAGCACAAGGAGAAAAAACGACAGCATACCGACAATCCTACGCGGCATTCTCTTATACCTTATATTATATATACGATTACTGAGGACGGCTGTAGTTGGGAGCCTCACTTGTAATGGCCACATCGTGCGGATGGCTTTCCAGCACACCTGCATTGGTGATTCGGGTAAACTTGGCATCATGCAGTTTCTCGATATTCGGAGCACCGCAATAACCCATACCGGCACGCAGACCACCCACCAACTGATAAATCACTTCATACAATGTTCCCTTATAAGGCACACGGGCAGCAATGCCTTCGGGCACCAGCTTCTTCACATCGGCTGTTCCGCTCTGGAAATAGCGGTCTTTCGAACCATTCTCCATGGCTTCCAGCGAACCCATACCACGATATGACTTAAACTTACGTCCGTTGAAAATAATCGTGTCGCCCGGAGACTCTTCCGTACCGGCCACCAGCGAACCAATCATCACGCTGTAGCCACCGGCAGCCAATGCCTTCACCACATCACCCGAATAACGCAAACCGCCATCGGCTATCAAAGGAACGCCTGTACCTTGCAAAGCTTTGGCCACATCATACACAGCCGACAACTGAGGAACACCCACACCGGCCACTACACGTGTCGTACAGATAGACCCCGGGCCAATACCCACCTTCACGGCATCGGCTCCTGCCTCTACCAGTGCTTTGGCAGCTTCGCCCGTGGCAATATTGCCCACCACGATATCAATGTTCGGGAAACGCTTCTTGGCTTCTTTCAGTTTCTCAATCACATACATGGAATGTCCGTGTGCCGTATCAATCACAATGGCATCGGCACCTGCATCCACCAATGCCTGCATACGTTCCAGCGTATCGTTGGTAACACCCACACCGGCAGCCACGCGCAGACGTCCTTTGCTGTCCTTGCAAGCCATCGGTTTGTCTTTGGCTTTGGTAATGTCTTTATAGGTAATCAGTCCCACCAGCTTACCGTCTTTGTCAACCACCGGCAACTTCTCTATTTTGTTTTCCTGCAAGATTTGCGAAGCAGCTTCCATGTCGGTAGCCTGATTAGTCGTAATGATATGGTCCTTCGTCATCACCTCGTCGATGCGCTTGTTCATATCCTTTTCAAAACGGAGGTCACGATTGGTCACGATACCGACCAAATATCTTTCATCGTCCACCACCGGAATACCGCCGATGCGATATTCGGCCATCAATGCGAGAGCATCTTTCACAGTAGAGCCACGCTTGATAGTGACAGGGTCATAAATCATACCGTTTTCAGCACGTTTGACTATGGCTACCTGACGTGCCTGTTCCTCGATGGACATGTTTTTGTGAATAACCCCGATGCCGCCTTCGCGTGCAATAGCAATAGCCATCTTGGCTTCGGTCACCGTGTCCATGGCAGCGGTCACAAAGGGGATTTTCAACTCAATGTTGCGTGAGAACTTAGTCGTGAGTTCGACTGTTTTCGGCAATACTTCGGAATAAGCGGGGATCAACAATACATCGTCATAAGTCAATCCGTCCATTACAATTTTATCTGCAATAAATGACATAGGGCTTTTATGCTTTAGAAATTATTGCGTGCAAATATACAGTTTTTATTCAGAACCTATCACGAGAGAGGAATAGTTTTTAAATAGAGTAAACGCAGATTAACGGGGATTAACGTACATTATCTTATAGACAACTATATGATAATGTTACATCAAATAAAAACAACCGTCTTATGGGATTCATTTTCCACAAGACGGCTGCCCTTATCAATTCGACTCTCCTTCCCAACAAGGGAAAAGAGCCGTTATGTCAGTTAGCCATTTCCGAAATAAACTTAATACGCACCAGACGAATTTCATCTTCCGTATAATCGCTGCCAAGCTCTTCGATGGC
>JAUNIV010000428.1 GCA_030523385.1 Bacteroidales bacterium
TGAAATGCTTTTCTTTCAGGGAAGAATAATCCTCCTTGCAATGGATGTAGCTGTCGGCATCGTTCTTTCCGTTTTGTCCCGCAAAGGGCAGTTCTCTTACTGTTACATGGAATCCTTTCTTAATTGCGGAAGCTCCGTTTGCCATGACCGCTTCAAATCCCGGGCCGTATGGCTTCCCTTCGGCAGTGTCCGAATCCGGTATGAAGCAAAGCGAGGCGGCGAACCTTTTCAGTTGCTCAAACTGGCTGTCCGTCCATGACGTTCCAAGAGCGGCTATGGTGTTGTCATAACCAATGGACTGCATCCTTAACACATCCGGCGCACCTTCCACCACAATGAAATAATCGGCATCCCGTTGACGGCTTGCTCGGTCGATGCCGAACAAGGTTTCACCTTTGGAGTAAACGATGCTTGTGGAAGAGTTGATGTATTTCGGGGCTTTCTTGTTATTACCTATGTATCGGGCGGTATAGGCGATGATACGCCCCCACCTGTTGCGGACGGGAATCATGATTCGTTGCCGGAACATGGCATATACGCTTCCATCCTCGTTGCGCTTGAACATTCCAAGTTCGAAAAGGGATTCCTCATTGAGCCCTTTTGTCCGGCAATACTCCATGAATGTGCTGCCATCCTTGGGAGCATAACCGATTCCCGCGATGGAACAGAACTCTTCCGGCCATCTGCCGTAGGCGTATTCACGGGCTGCCCGGCTCTCGTCCGTCATTGCCACCCTCAGGTTTTCCACAAAGAAACACTGAAGATAATCGAGAACAACAAGAAGGGATTCCTTGTGTCTGGCTTCCGCCAGTTCTTCCTCGCTACGTTCTTCGTCTGAATATTCTATAGGTATGCCATTGTTCTTGGCGATAAACGCCACGGCTTCCATGAAAGTCAGGTTCTCCTTCTCCATGATGAAAGCGATGCCATCCCCTCCACGGTTACAGCTGAAACAGTGGAACAGGTTCTTGCCGGGAGTGACCGCAAACGAGCCTGTCCGTTCCGGATGGAAAGGGCAAAGTCCCATCAGCGTCAGGCCTTTTCGGGAAAGTCTGACGTATGGTTTGAGGACATCCTCTATGGCAAGGTTCCTGACCCTGTTGATGGTGGATTCGCTTATCATACCGTTTTGAGAAGGTTCCAACATTCTATGATTGATTGCCCCGAGTATTTGGGGCGACTAAGGTTCTGGGGATTGAGCGGCCTGATGTAGCCGTTATCCCTGTATTTTCGGAGTGTCTTGTGGCTTACGCCCAGTTCCGCACACGTGCGTTTGACCGAATAGACACCATCGGGGTCACATGTCGGCTTTAATTCCTTCATTTTTCATTACGTTATTATTCTAATTTTATGTTGATGGTAGCCATATTATTGTTTATTTTTTACTTTTTCTGATTATCTCCATTCTCTTCCTGTGATGGAGGTTCCATGTAATCCTGCACGGTCCGCTGCAAAAGGCGAAGGTCTGAAGTCCTGTATTCCACCTTTCCCGGTCTTTTGTAGGATTCCACTTTCCCTTGCCGTTTCCATCTTTCGACATTGCGCCGCCCGAACAATTCGTATGCCTTTCTTTGGCTAACAAATTCAGGATCATTGCTGTCTGCCTTAATCATCCCGACAATCCTGGCCGCAAGGTCGTTCAGAAAGGTGTCGTATGGAATCAAACGGTCTAAGACTTGAAGTATCTTCATATCCATATAATTAAAATGGCTAATCAATACGTTTCACGGTGATAGTCATATTCTCTCTATTAGTTTGGGTCTTGTACTGCCGGTTATAAATGGCACCTAACTCGGAGGCTTGGGTACGGACACTTTTCAACTTGGAAATAGGGAAAGTGATTGACTCGCCAATTTTGAGGGCGGTGAGTGCAGGACGGATTTTTACCACATTTTCTACCATAATGCTTGTTTGTTTAATATTTAATGTTTAACTTTGCACATACTATTGAGTGTATAGCACTTGCAAAGTAACACAATAATGTTTTGGTAGCCAAATAAATATTTGATATTTTTTGGTTTAATC
>JAUNIV010000429.1 GCA_030523385.1 Bacteroidales bacterium
CATTCTCACTTCGTCACTTTTTTCCCTAATCGGACTTCAAATCTTAATTTTATTTGTAATTTTGCCGCCGATTTAAAACAATCACATCCTTTTTGCATTAATAGTATATATAACATAGGAACAGGAAAAAGATTATGGTCAAGATTACAAAAGAAGCCGCGCTGCTCTATCACTCGCAAGGCAAGCCGGGAAAAATCGAGGTGGTACCCACCAAACCTTATAGTACGCAGACCGACTTGTCGTTGGCTTACTCGCCCGGAGTGGCCGAGCCGTGTCTGGAAATAGCAAATAACCCCAACGATGCTTATAAATACACTGCCAAAGGAAACTTGGTAGCGGTTATCTCCAACGGAACTGCCGTGTTGGGACTGGGCGACATCGGTGCCATGGCAGGCAAACCGGTGATGGAAGGAAAAGGACTGTTGTTCAAGATATATGGCGGCATTGATGTGTTCGACATCGAAGTCAACGAAAAAGACGTGGACAAATTCGTGGAAGCCGTCAAAGCCATTGCTCCCACCTTCGGTGGTATCAACCTGGAGGACATAAAGGCACCCGAATGTTTTGAAATAGAACGCCGCCTGAAGGAGGAACTCGACATCCCCGTGATGCACGACGACCAACACGGCACTGCCATCATCTCCAGCGCCGGACTGCTGAATGCACTCGAAGTGGCAGGCAAGCGCATCGAAGACGTGAAGATTGTGGTAAACGGAGCCGGAGCTGCCGCCATATCGTGCACGAAACTGTATTGTGCACTGGGTGCACGAAAGGAAAACATCGTGATGCTCGACTCGAAAGGTGTCATCACCAGCGACCGTGAGGGATTGAACGAAACCAAACGCTTCTTTGCCACCGAACGCCGTGACGTACACACCCTGGCCGAAGCCATGCAAGGCGCCGACGTGTTCTTAGGGTTGTCAAAGGGTAACGTGGTTTCGCAAGACATGGTACGCTCCATGGCCGACCACCCCATCGTGTTTGCACTGGCCAACCCCGTGCCCGAAATCACTTACGAGGATGCCATTGCCAGCCGCCCCGATGTGCTGATGTCAACAGGCCGTTCGGACTATCCTAACCAGATAAACAATGTCATCGGATTCCCCTACATCTTCCGCGGAGCATTGGACGTGGCCGCCACTGCCATCAATGAAGAGATGAAGCTGGCTGCCGTCCGCGCCATTGCCGCATTGGCCAAACAGCCGGTGCCCGATGTGGTAAACGAAGTTTATCATGTAAATAACTTCACTTTCGGACCCGATTACTTCATCCCGAAACCGGTAGATCCGCGCCTCATCACCGAGGTGTCTATGGCCGTAGCACGCGCTGCCATCGAATCGGGAGTGGCACGCAAGACCATCACCGATTGGGAAGCTTACCGCCAACATCTGAGAGAACTGATGGGACAGGAAAGCAAGCTCACCCGACAGCTTTATGACACAGCACGCCGCGACCCGCAGCGCGTAGTGTTTGCCGAAGGCATACACCCCACCATGCTGAAAGCTGCCGTAGAGGCAAAGGCCGAAGGCATCTGCCATCCTATCTTATTGGGTAACGACGAGGCCATAGGCAAACTGGCCAAAGAACTGGACCTGAATCTGGAAGGCATAGAGATAGTGAACCTGCGCCACCCCAACGAATCTGCCCGCCGCGAGCGTTACGCACGCATCCTTAGCGAGAAGCGTGCCCGTCAGGGAGCCAACTTCCAGGAAGCGAACGACAAGATGTTTGAGCGCAACTATTTCGGCATGATGATGGTAGAGACGGGTGAAGCCGATGCGTTCATCACCGGTCTGTACACCAAATACAGCAACACCATCAAGGTGGCCAAAGAGGTGATAGGCATCCAGCCCGAGTACAAACACTTCGGCACCATGCACATCCTGAACTCGAAGAAAGGCACCTACTTCGTGGCCGACACGCTGATAAACCGCCATCCGGACACGGAAACGCTGATAGACATAGCCAAACTGTCGAAGACCACAGTAGAGTTTTTCAACCACACGCCCGTCATGGCC
>JAUNIV010000430.1 GCA_030523385.1 Bacteroidales bacterium
ACGATTTTCATATTCATGATACCATTTTGAGAACAGACGGTTACGTATTGATTGTTTTCCGTCCGACATATCACAAATATATAATAAGACTAAATCATTTTCTTCAAAAAATACTTCTATAATAGTACAAATGGTTTGTTTTACGAATGGATCTTCTTTAAAACGACTTCCTGTCATTTCTAAAATATAGAATTGATAAGCACCGCTATCCATAAAAGTATAGTCTTCTACAAAACCAACTTCATATATCAAACCATATTTTGTTAAAAATCTCAATGACCCTGTTTGCGTAAGAGTCACCTTATAGGGAACAATATCGTTAATTATACGAATAGACAAATTCAGCATCAGATAAACTTGACCAGTTTAAAACCTTTCTTTTCCAATGTCTCAGCCGAATAGCCTTGCTTGATACAGTCTATCAACACACGCTTGCGATTTGCCGCTTCTTTAACAGCTGCAATAGCTTCTTTCTTTGAACTGAATTTTTTAATTGCCATATCCATTTATTCTTTTTTGCAAAGATAACACAAACAAACGAAACATCCAACAGTCACTCTTCTTTTCCTGCTCTTCTGGCAGCACCTTCATGCCGGCTTTTCCCGGCATCTTGCATTCAACCACCGCTTCAGTGCTTTAAACAAGCTGACCACTGATGTCCCGTTGATATGGATAGAGAGCAGGCTGACATGAAAAATGGTCGTATGATTGTTCTTTACTTGCTGGGCATTGGGGCTGTAACACTCCACATGCTGTATGTGGGTGTGCTCAAAACGGTTGCCCTTACCGGGATTACCTTCTATATTCAGATTCATACTCAATGGCGGGGGGAAAGGCTTTCGCAATTCCATAATCCGAAGTGTCTGTGTTTTTCTTCGGATTTCCCGACATAAAGTAATCGGCCTGGCTCCTTTTTCCTTTACCCCCTTTTTTATTGTATTTATATTTGTCAAACTTGAATTACCGTTGCAAAAGTGCCCGTACTTTTGCCGTCATTTCCCGGTCGTCCGGTTCTTTGACAAGCTGGGCGCGCACGGCATGGTCCTTGTTGCCTTCAAGGGCTTTGGTCAGGGATGTGGCGTTCTTCTCGGCAAGGACATCGTTGCTATACATTATATATATTATATTGGCAACGAGGTTGCGGTTGAAAGTTGTGTCTTTCTGCCTGCCGGGATCGTAGATGGCGGCTGCCACTTCGGGGATGTCCATGATGTCCTGCCAGATGCTTTCGTAGCGGTTCTTCCATGGGGAGGTCACGAAAGGCCGGAGGTTGCCGACGTATTGCATGATCTCGCTCCTGCACCGGAGGCGTTCCACTTCCTTTCCTGCGGCATCAGACGGTTGCCGCAAAGGTTTCTTGTCGCCATAGTGGTTGTTGATGACCGTTGTGGCGTTGGGTGCGTATGTCTCCACATGTTGGATGTGGATGTCTGTAAAATGGTTGCCCGTACCGGGATTGCCTTCTATCCGTATATCCATGATGTTTCTTTTTTACGATGTAATCAACTGTTCCCCCGATGTGAAAGAAAGAAGAAAGCCCGCACATGGTTTCTTTCTTGCTTCCTGCCCTTGGGAGCTGTAATTTCGCCGCCGTAAAGCTTTACAACGGATACTTGTATCCTCATTCACTTTAAAAATTATTTGGATATGAACGAAACAACTTTCAAAATCCGCCCTTACTCCAAACGGGAGCTGGCGAAACTGTATTTCCCTTTCACGGAAAACGAAGAAACTGCCGTGGCCAACCTGCGTATGTGGATGGTGCGCAACGGCGAGGTATTGGTGAAACTCCGCGAGGCGGGCTACCGCAGCCATTGCAAAATCTTCACTCCGCGTCAGGTGAAGATCCTTTTGGAGACCTTCGGTGAGCCGTAACCGAACGCATCGTTGCGTGGCCGAGTGTATCGTCTTACGGCAACCGCCTGCCGACATACCTTTGCATCCGTAAATCGGGGGACGATGGAAGATGTATCATCTTACGGCAATAAGATGTATCATCTTACAACGATAGGATGTA
>JAUNIV010000029.1 GCA_030523385.1 Bacteroidales bacterium
TGGTAACACACTTCCCCAAACTGCAAAACGAAGCATACGCTTTCCGGCTCCAGCGACGGAAACGTATCACGGTTCTTTTATTTCGTTGCAGTTTATTCATGCTCTTACCTATGCTTTTTTGGTGCGGACAAAGGTAAATAAAATAATGGAAGTTACAAACTTCCTTCGGGAAAAGAAACATTTTTGTAACACAAATGAAGCAATACGGACACAGCCGTTCCCTACTTTTGCATCATAAAAAAAATGACAAAAGAAGAACGATGAGAAAAAGACTTGCAACAACCTTGTTGGCAGCCGTGGGCGCAATGGCCCTATCGGCACAAATCACCATTCCCGATGAATACTTGCCGGAAGTACACGGAACCATCCGCAGCAAATACGAGTTGCAAACCACCAACGGCATGCAACGCTTCCAGGTGCGAAACGCCCGCGTCAGCTTAGACGGTAAGGTGCTGCCCGTCATTGCCTACAAAGCCGAAATAGACCTCTCCGATGAAGGGAGTATCAAGATGCTGGACGCCTACGCCCGCTTTGTACCCAACAACCGATGGGACATTACTTTGGGACAAATGCGCGTACCGTTCACCATAGATGCACACCGCTCGCCCCACCAGCAATACTTTGCCAACCGCTCCTTCATAGCCAAACAGGTGGGCAACGTGCGCGACGTAGGTGCCACCGGATCTTTCTCTCTCAAAGAAGGATTGCCGCTGAAACTGGAAGGAGGATTGTTCAACGGTTCGGGACTGACCAACCAAAAGGAATGGCACAACACGCTCAACTATTCGGTAAAACTACAGATGATGCCCTGCAAAAGCTATAACCTCACGCTGAGCACACAGAAGATACACCCCGACGACGTAAGCATATACATGTATGACATTGGCACGTATTACGAAGCCAACAACTGGCACATAGAATTTGAATACCTGTATAAGACGTATGCCCGGAATGCTTTCAAGGATGTACACGCCATCGATGCTTTCATCAACTACGACTTGCCGCTGAAAAAAGGCTTGTTCCGCAAAATCTCTTTCTTAGGACGCTATGACAGCATGGGCGACCACAGCGACGGGACAAGCAACGAGGAAGGAAAACTCTACACCACCGACTACTCCCGGCAGCGCATCACAGGCGGCATGACACTGAGCTTCGGGAAAGCCTTCCGCGCCGACCTGCGACTCAATTACGAAAAATACTTCTACGACCAGCTGTCCTTAGCCAAAGAGTCGGAACAAGACAAGGTCGTGGTAGAACTAATGGTACGCTTCTGAAGCAGCGTCTCTACAACTCACTCCTGCTCATCGACAATACGTGCCGTCTCTACCTTCTCCAACCGTGCGCGTAACTTCTCCATTTTGGAACGGCGTATGCGGAGCCTCATCAGGCAATCCATGTCATACGACTGTTCCAGAATCATCGGCTCCTCTTCCTTCACGATGCGCATGATGTCGTTCATAAACGGATACTCAAACGCCACTGCCACTTCCTCGTCCACCGTTTTCTCTATGACGGTGGCAGCGGCAATCGCTTCGGCGGCGGCAGCCTTGTAGGCCACAATCAGTCCGCTGGTCCCCAACTTGATACCCCCGAAATAGCGCACCACTATAATCAGTATGTCCGTCAGTTCGTTTGAGTTGATTTGTCCCAAAATAGGCTTTCCCGCCGTGCCCGACGGCTCGCCGTTGTCGTTCGCCCGGAAATCTTTCCGCTCATGTCCCAACATGTAGGCGTAACACACGTGGCGGGCATCGTAATATTTCTTCTGATACACCTCCAAATGTTGCTTTATCTCTTCGAGGGTACGCACCGGGATGGCTATGGCAATAAACTTGCTGCGCTTCTCCGTATATATGCCTTCTGCCGTGGCGGCAATGGTCTTGTAAGTATCTTCCTGTATCATGTGCTTACTGCTGTTTGTTTACAAAATGTATCGGGCAATCCAGGCACAGGCTTCGGCATCGGCCAGCGCATGATGATGCTGCTTCAAGTCGAAGCCGAAATAACCGGCCACGGTGTGCAGCTGATGGTTGCGCAGTCCCTTCAGTTTCCTCGAAGCCTGATAGGTGCAATAGAACTCGTAATCGGGATAATCCATGCAATAAGTGCGAAACACGGCTCTCAGGCAGCTTTCATCGAAAGCCTTGTTGTGTGCCACCAGCGGAAGCCCTTCTATGCAGGGAGCAATGCGTTTCCACACTTCGGGGAAGACGGGTGCATGAGCTGTGTCCTCACGTGTCAGACCATGTACCCGCGTGTTCCAATACAGGTAATAGTCCGGTTCGGGATGAATCAGACTGTAAATCCGGTCTGCCACCTCGCCGTCCTTCACAATGACCACTCCCACACTGCACACGCTGCTGCGTTCGTTGTTGGCCGTCTCAAAGTCTATCGCTGCAAAATTGTCCATACACTTTTCTTTGACGGACAAATATACGACAAAAATATGAGACTGAATACAAAACAAACTTTCAACTTTTAGGAAATAAAGGCCCTACATCAATGACAAATGGAAAAGCACGGCAGCATATCTGTTTTTTACAGTATCAAACTGTATTTTTGACCGTACCAAAAATTTTTTTTGAAGCACCAAACAGATTTTTCAAGGCGTCAAATCCACCGTTTCAAGGCGTCCTTTTTCATAGGAAGAAAAGATAGGCATATAGAAAACGGGAGCATGTTTTGAAAGGTTTCCACATGCTCCCGTTATTTATCGGAAAAGGTCTATTTCATCATCAGAGGCCGCGTCCGTGGCAGTTCTTGTATTTCTTGCCGCTTCCGCAAGGACAGGGATCGTTACGTCCCACCGTCTTTTCGGCACGCACCGGCTCACGCTTCACCTCGCGGGTGTCGCGTCCGGCGGCAGCCTGCTGGTTGGGGTCGTTCAAGTCCTGCTTTTCTTCTCTGTATTGCTGCTTGGGAGCCGGACGCTCGGGAGCAGCCTCACGCACTTGCTGGGGCTCTTGCACCGGTATCTGGCCGCGCATCAGCACGGAAATGGTGTTGTTGTTGATTTTGCTCACCATATTGTCAAACAGATTGACTGACTCTAACTTGAATATCAACAGCGGGTCTTTCTGTTCGTAGCTGGCGTTCTGCACCGAGTGCTTCAGTTCGTCCAGTTCGCGCAGGTTTTCTTTCCATGCATCGTCAATGGTATGCAGCAGGATGGCTTTCTCAAACGACTTCACAATCTCCTTGCCTTCCGTCTCATAAGCGGCTTTCAGATTGACAGAGATGTTATACAAGCGCTTGCCGTCGGTGATGGGAATCATGATGTTCTCATACATGTGTCCTTGCAGCTCATACACCTGCTTGATGACCGGATTGGCTATCTGCGCCATACGTTCGGTCTTGCGCTTGAAGTTGGCCATAGCTGCCTCGAAGGTCTTTTCAGCAAGGTCTTCCTTCTTTTGTGCATGATATTCTTCTTCGGTGAAAGGAGGCTCCATGGCCAATGTCTGAAGCATTTCCATCTTCACATTGTCATAGTCGCCCAACTCTACGGCGAAGGCGCAACGGTCCCAAATCATGTTCACGATGTCCATGCCGATACGTTCTCCCATCAGGGCGTGGCGACGCTTGGTATAGACGGCCACACGCTGCTTGTTCATCACATCGTCATACTCCAACAGGCGCTTACGGATACCGAAGTTGTTTTCTTCCACCTTCTTCTGTGCACGCTCTATGGAGTTGGAAATCATCTTGTGCTCAATCATTTCGCCTTCCTTGAATCCGAGACGGTCCATCACGCTGGCAATGCGGTCGGAAGAGAACAGACGCATCAGGTCGTCTTCCAATGACACGAAGAATACGGAAGACCCCGGGTCTCCCTGACGTCCGGCACGTCCGCGCAACTGGCGGTCTACGCGACGGCTTTCGTGACGCTCCGTACCGATGATGGCCAAACCGCCCGCAGCCTTCACTTCGGGACTGAGCTTGATGTCGGTACCACGACCGGCCATGTTGGTGGCAATGGTCACGATGCTCTTCTGTCCGGCCTGTGCCACGATGTCTGCTTCCTTCTGGTGCAGCTTAGCGTTCAGCACATTGTGTTCTATCTTGCGCATGGCAAGCATCTTGCTCAGCATTTCGGAGATTTCCACGGAAGTGGTACCTACCAGGACAGGACGTCCGGCCTTTACCATTTCTTCTATCTCTTCGATGACTGCCTTGTATTTTTCGCGCTTCGTCTTATAGACGCGGTCGTTCATATCCTTTCGGGCGATGGGGCGGTTAGTAGGAATCACCACTACATCGAGCTTGTAGATGTCCCAGAATTCGCCTGCTTCCGTTTCGGCCGTACCGGTCATACCGGAGAGCTTGTGATACATACGGAAGTAGTTCTGCAAGGTGATGGTGGCGAATGTTTGCGTGGCTGCTTCGATTTTCACTCTTTCCTTGGCTTCTACTGCCTGATGCAGACCGTCGCTCCAGCGGCGTCCGTCCATGATACGTCCGGTCTGTTCGTCCACAATCTTCACCTGTCCGTCCATTACCACGTAGTCCGTATCTTTCTCAAACATGGTGTAGGCTTTCAGCAACTGGTGGATGGTGTGTACGCGCTCGGACTTGACAGCGTAGTTGGTGAGCAGTTCGTCCTTGCGTGCCAGGCGTTCTTCTTCGCTCAGTTCCTTGTGGGTTTCCAGTTCGGAGAGCTGTGCGGTGATGTCGGGCAATACAAACAGCGTGGGGTCTTGTGAGTTTCCGGTAATGAGGTCCACACCCTTGTCCGTAAGGTCCACGCTCTTCATCTTTTCGTCTATCACGAAGTAGAGAGGGTCGGTGGCTTCGGGCATACGCTTGTTGTTCTGCTCCATATAGATTTCTTCAGTCTTCAGCATACCGGCCTTCACGCCTTGCTCGCTGAGGAACTTGATGAGCGGCTTGTTCTTGGGCAATGCCTTGTGGCTGCGGAACAATGCCAAGAATCCGGCTTCCTGGTCTTCCTTCTTGTCCGAAGCAATCAGACGCTTGGCATCGGCCAGGTATTGGGTAGCCAATCGCTTCTGTGCTTCCACCAGACGCTCTACCAGCGGGCGAAGCTGTTCGAACAGTTGGTCTTCTCCCTTGGGCACGGGTCCGGAGATAATCAGCGGAGTACGGGCATCGTCAATCAACACGGAGTCCACCTCATCCACGATGGCATAGTTATGCTTGCGCTGTACCAGGTCTTTGGGGCTGACTGCCATGTTGTCTCTCAAATAGTCGAAACCAAACTCGTTGTTGGTACCAAAGGTAATGTCTGCCAGATAGGCCCTGCGGCGTGCATCGGAGTTGGGCTGATGCTTGTCTATACAATCTACACTCAGACCGTGGAACTGATACAACGGTCCCATCCATTCGGAGTCACGTTTGGAGAGGTAATCATTCACGGTCACCACGTGTACGCCGTTTCCGGTCAGTGCGTTCAAGAATACGGGCAAGGTGGCCACCAATGTCTTACCTTCACCGGTTGCCATTTCGGCAATCTTTCCTTTGTGAAGCACCACGCCACCAAAGAGCTGCACGTCATAGTGCACCATGCTCCAGGTCATATCGTTACCTCCTGCTATCCAGTGGTTCTGCCAGATAGCCTTGTCGCCTTCTATGCGCACGAAGTCTTTTCCCTGTGCAGCCAGCAGGCGGTCGAAATCTGTAGCATTCACCACCAATTCCGGATTCTCGGAGAAGCGTCTTGCCGTGTCTTTCACGATGGCAAACGCCTGCGGCAATACATCGTCGAGTGCTTTCTCATACTTGTCCAGCACTTCTTTTTCCAGCTTGTCTATCTGCGCAAAGATAGCTTCACGGTCTTCCAGTTCCGTAGTTTCGATAGTGGCTTTCAGTTCCTCTATCTTCTTCTGTTCCTCGGCAGCCGAGTTGTGGATGTACTTCTTCAGTTCTTCTGTCTTGGCACGAAGTTCGTCGTTGCTCAGTTTGGCAATCTCCGGATAAACAGTCTTGATTTTATCTACCCACGGCTTTATCTCTTTCATGTCGCGGGTGGCCTTGTTTCCGAACAACTTGCCGATAAATTCATTAAATCCCATTGTATTTTTGTTTTTATTATTTACGTATTAATTGCTTCGAGGGTGCAAAGTTACAATAAAATGCTGATTTATTTGTACTTCTACACCTAAATTATTATTTACGGATGTCCGTCATAGGGGCTTGCACGGACGCATTGGGGGCGCGTATGCGCATGAAGTGGGCTATCGTAGAAGCGATAGTACCTATTTTGACAGGAGCATGGATGATTTCGGGTTTTACTCCGTTGCCTATAAAGAACAGCGGTGCGGAGGCATACGAGTAGCGTTGCACCTGTGTGTCTAACGAATGGTCGCTATATACAGACCAGCCGGGCAACACCTCGATCCACAGGTCGCCGGAGCAAGTTACGTTATAGCGGTTCTTTATCTTTTCGAGGTCGGGCGTCCATGAGCCTAACTGCAAGCGTTGGGAAGAATACACATCCTTCACTCCGCTGAACTGCACAAGAAACTCGGCAGTGCGGTTCAACACCTCGGCCATATTGAGCTGTTTTTGTTCTATCAGCTTATGGTTCAAATAAATCTGACGATCGAAGTGTGCTTCCACCCATCGGCCTTCGCCGTAAATGGCTGCCAGATAAAGATTCAGCAAAGCGGCACAACGCTCCAAATGAAACTCTCCACCCGGTATCCGGTATTGGGGAGGATCAACAGGGTCGGCATCGGCATATCCCGTGGAAGTAATGAAGAACAGCGTATTGTTCAGTCCTACCTTGCGGTCTATCAGCTCCAGCAGCTCGGCTATACTGTTGTCCAACCTCACGTAAGCATCCTGCATTTCCATGGGAAGCTCGGTTGCCGACTTGTGGTCGTAATTGCCTGCATAGTAGGCCAATGACAGGAAATCGGGAATTTCGTCCTTGCCTATCGAAGTGCTGTTCAGGCAGGCATTGACCAGACGGTTCACCTCGTCATTGGCATAAGGACTGGTTTTGAGCCTGCGGTATTTATTCTTCCGTTCGTCGTCAAAATTATGCTTGAATGTCACCTGCTTGCTTTCGCTGGTGAGATATTTGTAGGAGGTTACAGGCAGATAAGGTGCCCATGCCATGTTTCCTATGCGGAAGTCCAACCCTTCACGGTCATTGTATGTGGTGACCCACGACGGGAAAGTGCCGTAGTAAGTGCTTCCGCTCCACTTTCCGGTTTCATCGTTAATCCAGAAAGCTCCTTTCGAAGCATGCCCCGCTGCCATCACAGCCATCTCACGGGTGGGAGCAATGGAATAGACCTCGGCCACTCCCTGCGTTGCCACCATCAGTTCATCGGTCAGCGTAGAAACTTTCAGCCGTTCGGGCGAAGTGGATTCGGACGTATAGATACCCATGAAGTTCGTGTCGTCCACGCAGCTTATCACGCGCAGCGTGTTGCGATCCATCCAGCAATCGCCCACAATGCCGTTGGTATAAGGCACCGTGCCCGAATAGATGGAAGCCACCGCCGACGACTTGTCAACGTGGATAAAATCGTATTCGGCATTGCGATACACCCTTCCTTCTTTCAGCAGACGCTTGAAACCACGCTCGCCATAAAGCGCAGAGAAAGCCTCCATGTAGTCCGTGCGGAGCTGGTCGATAGTAAGCCCCACCACCAAACGGGGAACGGCAGGAACGTTCTGTGCCTGCAATCCCGTCAGTGCAATAACGGTCAGAAGAGAAGTTAATATGCGTCCTTTCATCTATTTTTTTCGTCTGTAAAGTAAAATATGGCTCGCCGAATATAACAACAAACACAGGGCCAAAGGTAATATTGTTGCGTTAAACTTTTGTGGTATAAACGGCATTATTATTATAAAAATAGTTAAATACACGACATTCACGGCATGATAAAGGTCTTTCTTTCCCTTCACAGCCCTATAAACCATACACGGAAGATACACCAATGGGATGGGATTGAGCAGAATGATCAGCCAATTGGAATCCACCGTGGGGTGCACTGAAAAGAACATCAGGAAAGCAATCACACATCCGGCCAATCCTTGCGCACCATACAGCAGAACATCCCACAGCCAAGCCACCCGCCCCGTGCGAATCTGCCACCAGCCCGCCACACAACTTATACTTATTAATATAAATACACACTGCATGGGTGACAACGGAAAGCTTCCTTCCTCCTCTTCCGGCTCCACATCCACCACCTTCTGTTCTTCCAACACCAACGGACGCACACTGTCGCCTTTCACAATGCTTGCCCCCCTTGCCGCTTCCAGCATATAGAAAGGAGCAAACATCTGCTCACGACCACTGATAGGCGCATCAGCCTCACTGCCCAAACAGAGGTCTATTCCTAATTCATCCCACGCATGCCCACGGGTGTATTGATGTACAATCTGACGAAATGACAATCCTTCGGCCGCTTTGGGATAGACTACCCGTCCGTCTATACACTCCTCTACCCTGTCGCGGGCACGGGTGGTGCAGTTGTCATAAAAATAATTGTAACGATAAACGCGGTTCTCAGGCCGGTAGTTCTCTTCCAGCAATCGGTAAATACGCTGCTTTTCCTCCGTCGTAAGGTTCAGCACCTGCTGATAAACCGACGAACCTCGAAAGGCATATTGAAACTGGAATCGTGCGTATGGAGTCACGCCCAACTCATAATCCGTCTCACCCTTTACGAAACGCATTATAAAATTAGGTGTATCAAAATTGAACATGCCGTAATTAAAGACCCAATCCTGCCCCCGAGCCGGATCTTCGTAACGCAGGGCAGTATGTCCGAAAAGGGCATAAATCTCTGTCCCGGGAGCACAAGTAAGCAGGCTCACTTTCACGCTATCCGTTTCAGCCTTAACAGGTTGCATCATTACAGACAACCATAGGGCAACTATCATCAACAATCTATTCATAACATTTCTTTCCTATTCTGGCTGCAAAAGTACACCTAAATATTCATTAATTCTGCAACAAATCCCAACTTTTATTGCACTACCTATTTATTTTTTCCTTTACTTTGCACGCAGAAAAAACAGAATTGTGAATTTAATTATTGACATAGGAAACTCAGTAGCTAAGTTAGCGATATTCGACAAAGGCGAATTGGTCGAAGTATTCCGCGGTTCCAACCACTCGCTGGACTGCCTCCCGATGCTTTGCTCCCGATACCCCCTTGAACGGGGCATCATAGCCTCCGTCATTACACTGAGTAACACCATCCGGCGCCAATTAGACAAGCTCCCGTTCAAAATCATCGAGCTGAGCCACGAAACGCCGGTGCCCATCACTAACCTCTATCACACTCCACACACGCTGGGCATGGACAGGCTGGCCGCTGTAGTAGCAGCCAGTTGGCTAAAGCCGGACCACGACATATTGGTGATTGATGCAGGTACGTGCGTGACATACGATTTCATAGACTCCCGCGGACAATACCACGGCGGAAACATCTCGCCGGGCATGCGCATGCGCTTCAAGGCACTGAACATTTTCACCGACAAGCTGCCTAAAGTAAGCGTCAAAGGAGAAGTGCCCATGTATGGCCAATCTACCGAGACAGCCATCCGAGCCGGAGTCATCCGGGGCATGGAGTTTGAAATGAGCGGGTATATCACCCATCTCCAAAAGAATTATCCTCATCTTTTGGTTTTTTTAACGGGCGGAGATGAATTTTCTTTTGATACAAAATTAAAAAGTATCATCTTTGCAGATAGATTTTTAGTATTGAAAGGTTTAAACAGAATATTAAGCTATAATGATAAACTATAAAAGACTGATTAGTGCGTCGATCATACTTGTTGTCGCAGGGCTTTGCATGGCTCAGACCAGTACAAACTCGCCCTATACGCGCTATGGATTCGGCCAATTGTCTGACCAAAACTTTGGTAACAGCAAGGCCATGGGTGGAATAGCATACGGATTGCGAAACGGATACCAGATCAATGCCTCTAATCCGGCATCTTATACGGCTATCGATTCACTGACATTCCTGTTTGATGCAGGATTGACTTTACAAAATGCGAACTTCAAGGACGGGAGCGTAAAAACAAACGCAAAAAACTCCAGTTTTGATTATTTGGCGATGCAATTTCGTTTATGGAAGAAGATGGCCATGACAGCAGGATTCCTCCCTTTCTCGACAGTGGGTTACAATTTGAGCAAGACAAACAGTTTTGCCGATGTGGACAACGACGGATATTGGTCCGAAACATTTACAGGAGACGGTGGATTTAACCAAGTTTTTGTAGGATTGGGCTATAAAGTTTTTAAAAATCTTTCGGTTGGAGCAAATATTTCTTATCTTTACGGAGATATTACACACCAGTCCATGACAGCTATCGGATCGGCAAGCACTTACAGCATCAAACTGGAAGAGTTCTCTGTCAGCGATTACAAGTTGGACTTAGGGTTGCAATATACCTATAATATAAATAAGAAGAATGCAGTGAATATAGGTGCTATATATTCTTTAGGACACACGCTGAACGGAGAAGCACATAAGTATCACCAGACGGCGGCTACAAACAGTTACGGCTCTTTGGCTGTGCAGACACAGACGGGAGACACCATCTCCAACCCGTTTAAGATGCCTCACACACTGGGAGTGGGACTTACATACGTGTATGACAACCGCCTCACCGTAGGAGTGGATTACACGTTGCAAAAATGGGAAACGGCTGACATGAACTGGAATAAGTTTGGCAAGGAAAGTGTAGAAATGAGCAATCGCACCAAGATAGCCATAGGCGCGGAATTTATACCCGACTATTACAGCCACAACTATCTGAAGCGTATTTACTACCGTGCAGGAGCATACTATTCAAGTCCTTATAACAAGGTGAATTACACAGACCCTGCCACACAGGCCACAGTCACCTGCGACGGAGCACGCGAATATGGTGTAAGCATCGGTTTCGGATTGCCCATGTTCCAAAGCAAGTCCATACTGAATATTTCGGGACAATACGTGAAAGTAAGCCCCAAGTTCAAAGGATTGATAGAAGAGAATTATCTGAAAATCAATATCGGACTTACATTCAACGAACGATGGTTCATGAAGTGGAAAGTAAACTAATAACTAAGAAAAACAATAACAATTAAATTTATATACGATGAAAGTGAAGATGTTAACAGCGCTGTTCGCTCTTTCTTTAAGTGCAACAGCTTCTTTCGCTCAGACAGGAGCGTCAGATGGTTCCAGATTTGGACATGGTGAAGACAGCCTTAGATGCTTGAAAAACATCAGTATTTATACTGAGTACGTAAAAACAAACAACTTTAAGGATGCCTACGGACCTTGGAAAGAAGTGTTTACCGAAGCTCCTATTGCTCAGGTAGGTACTTACACTAACGGTGCAAAGATACTGCGTGCCTTGATTGCTACGGAAAAAGATGGTGCACAGCAGAAAAAATACTTCGAAGAACTGATGCAAGTACACGATCAGCGTATCAAATATCTGGATGTGCTGAATACGTACGTAAAGACTCCTGCCACCAAGGCTTCTATCATCGGAACCAAGGCACACGACTATTTCACGATGGGATGTCCCGATCTGAACACTGCCTACAACCTGTATAAAGAATCAGTAGACAGCGAAAAAGAAGCTTCTGATTACTATATCATGATTGAATTCATGGATGCTTCTTCACGCAAGCTCAAGAGCGATGCCAATCACAAGGAACAGTTCATACAAGACTATATTTCAACTTCAGGATATGCCGATGCCGCATTCAAAGCTGCAACCAAAGAAAAAGACCAGCAGAACCTGAAGAGTGCCAAGGAAAACATAGATGCCATCTTCATCAACAGTGGTGTGGCTACTTGCGACAACTTGCAGGAAATCTATGCTCCGAAAGTAGAACAGAACAAGACCAACCTGGATTATTTGAAGCAAGTAATCGGCGTTATGCAGCTGTTGGGATGTACCGAACAGGAAGCTTACTTTGCCGCTTCCGAAGCAGCACATGCCATCGAGCCGACTGCCGAAACAGCTATCGGTTGCGGTTACATGTACTACAAGAAGGGTGACATGGACAAGTGTATCGAATACTTCGACAACGCTATCGAACTGGAACAAGACCCCATCAAGAAAGCCGACTATTGCTACAAGACATCAGTCGTTCTTTTCAGCAAGAAGCAGCTGAGCAAGGCTAAACAATATGCACTGAAATCCATCTCATTGGACGGAAACAACGGTAAGCCTTACATCCTGATTGCAAACATGTATGCATCCAGCCCCAACTGGAGCGATGAAGCTGCACTGAACAAGTGTACTTACTTTGCTGCCATCGACAAGCTGCAAAGAGCCAAGAGCGTAGATCCCAGCGTGGCCGAAGAAGCTCAGAAGCTGATCAATACATACTCTGCACACACTCCGAAGGACACTGACCTCTTCTTCCTCGGAATCAAGAAAGGAGATACAGTGACCATTGGCGGATGGATTGGTGAAACTACAACTGTCAGATAAACACTATGTCGTCTGAGAAGAAAACAAAATCACATCTTATAATATTGAACATAACAGTTGCCGCATGGGCAGCTGTTATGTTTATTTTATTCCCCGCATGCTCGGGAGGAGAGAAAAACATGGCCGAAGCCATCACCGAACGAGACTCGTTGCCCAGCATGAGGACGCTTGGAGTCACTACCCTCATATCCGACTCCGGAATCACCCGCTATAAAATCATTACCGAAGAATGGGAGATTTACGACAAGAAGAATCCCCCCTATTGGGCCTTTGAGAAAGGCGTGTACTTAGAAAAGTTCGATACGCTTTTCCACATAGACGCCAGCATCAAAGCCGATACAGCTTATTATTACGAGAAAAAGAAACTTTGGGAACTACGAAACAACGTACACATACGCAACCTGAAAGGAGACAAATTTGACACCCACCTCCTGTTTTGGGACGAAAAAGAAGAAAAGATATACTCCAGCAAGCCTATCCACATAGAACAGGCCGACGGAACCATCATAAACGGACAATACGGATTCAAGTCAAACCAGCAACTCACTGATTTCGAAGTGTACAACAGTTCGGGAGTCATCCTTGTGGAAAATGATACACAACCCAAAGACAGTATCCCTGCCGACACTAT
>JAUNIV010000030.1 GCA_030523385.1 Bacteroidales bacterium
CACTTGATAGGTTGCAAACATGTTAATCCGTTCGAGTGAAAGAATATTCATTCTTATAAAGCAAAAAAAGTTTCTGCCTCTTTACCTGTACGTTGTTTATAAGCTTGTTTCATTGTCTGCTCCAATGAAACAAGGCATTTACGTTTTTTTTCTTTTGCTGCCAGAAACTTTGCTAAGGCTTCTTCTTTGGTTATTTTCGTTTTCATTATACTTTCTATTTTTATTTGCAAATTTAGATAAAATCCGCGAGATTATACATCAATCGACAGAATAAAGAAAAAGATTTCTCTATAGAGGAAAGGTTATAAACTCTTTGATAATTGAATTAAAGGAAGATATGTATTGTCTTTGTTTGTAGGGATGACTTCGGGTTATCACTCTCAAAGCCATCCCTTTTTGTTAATCCGTTAATTTCTCCTTCAAGAACTGTCCGGTATAGGAAGCGGCACACTCAGCCACTTCTTCGGGAGTTCCGGCTACCACTAAGTGTCCGCCTTGGTTTCCACCTTCGGGACCCAAATCTATCACATAGTCGGCACACTTTATCACGTCCATGTTGTGTTCTATAATGACAATGGTGTGTCCGCGGCTTATCAGTGCGTCAAAAGCTTCGAGCAGTTTCTTGATGTCGTGGAAATGCAAGCCTGTGGTGGGTTCGTCGAACACAAAGATAGTGGGCTGCACCTTTTCCAGACTCAGGAAATAGGCTAACTTTACACGCTGGTTCTCACCGCCCGACAGCGTGGAAGATGCTTGTCCCAACTTGACATAGCCCAACCCTACATCCTGCAAAGGAAGCAGCTTTTTGGCTATCTTATTCTGATTGTGCTCCGTAAAGAACTCGATGGCTTGATCCACTGTCATCTCCAGAATATCGTAAATGCTTTTATCGCAAAACTTTATTTCCAGCGTATCGCTCTTGAAACGCTTGCCGTGGCAGGACTCACACTCCAACACTAAGTCGGCCATGAACTGCATCTCCACGGTTACAGTGCCTTCGCCCTTGCATTCTTCACAACGGCCTCCTTCGGTATTGAAGGAGAAATAGCCTGCCGAATAACCCATCTGTTTGGCAAGGGGCTGTTCGGCAAAGAGCTTGCGAATCTCGTCGTATGCCTTGATGTAGGTCACGGGGTTGCTGCGCGAGGACTTCCCGATGGGATTTTGATCGACAAACTCGATGTCGTTCACCGCACGGACATCTCCTTCCAGTGCAATAAACTCGCCGGGGCGTTCGCTCGTCTCGCTGTATTCACGCTTCAGTGCCTTGTAGAACACATCGCGCACCAATGTACTCTTGCCCGAACCGCTCACGCCCGTAACCACCGTCATTACGTTCAGCGGAAACTTTACGTCAATACCTTTCAGGTTGTTCTCCCGCGCTCCTTTTATCTCGATGTAGCGGTTCCACGGGCGGTGGCAGGCGGGAATGTTAATCACCTCCTCGCCCAACAGATAGCGCACCGTGTAGCTTTGACTGCCTTTCTGCAAGTCTTTCATGTCTCCCTGATAGACAATCTCGCCTCCCAGACGTCCCGCCTTCGGACCTATGTCGATGATATAATCGGCAGCACGGATGATTTCTTCGTCGTGTTCCACCACTACCACCGTATTGCCCAACTCCTGCAGTTGCCTCAACACTTTGATAAGTCGGTCGGTGTCGCGGCTGTGCAGTCCGATGCTGGGCTCATCCAATATATACAAGGAGCCTACCAGACTGCTTCCCAACGATGTGGCCAGATTGATGCGCTGGCTCTCTCCACCCGACAGGGAGTTACTCAGTCGGTTCAGCGTAAGGTATCCCAATCCCACATCCAGCAGAAAGTTGATGCGGTTGTTTATCTCGGTCAGTATGCGCCGGGCGATGGCCGTATCGTGTGCATCGAGCTGCAAAGTGCGGAAAAACTCCTTCAGCTCATGGATAGGCAAGTCCACCAAATCGGAAATAGCTTTCCCTCCTACCTTCACATATCCCGCTTCTTTCTTCAGCCGCGTGCCGTGACACAGCGGACAGGGGGTCTTGCCCCGATAGCGTGCCAGCATGACGCGATACTGTATCTTGTACTGGTTCTCCTCCAGCATCTTGAAGAACGAGTCGATGCAAACTTTCTCGCGAGGGCCGTGCCACAGGTAATCCTTCTGCTCGTCGGTCAGTTCGTAGTATGGAGCAAAGATGGGGAAATCATGGGCAGGCGCTTCACGGAGAAATTCTTTCAACCATTCGCCCATCTTCTCGCCCCGCCAGCACATCACGGCTCCATCATAGACGCTCAATGCACGGTTGGGCACGACGAGCCGCTCGTCTATGCCTATCACCTTGCCAAAGCCCTCGCATTCGGGGCATGCGCCTATGGGAGAATTGAATGAAAACATCTGGTCGGTGGGTTCTTCGAACTTGATGCCATCGGCCTCGAATTTGGTGCTGAAGGTAAACAGTTGCGTACTTCCATCGGCCGAATGGAAGCGGAGCAGGCATGTGCCGTCGCCCTCGTACATGGCGGTTTCTGCCGAATCTATCAATCGACTGATGCTGTCTTTGCTGTCATCTGTCGTCATGCGGTCTATCAGCAGGTTGATGTGTAGCTTCTTGTCCTCCGACGGAGGTGTTTGCAAGAAGTCGTCTATGCGCATGACTTCACGGTTTACTTCCACCCGGGTGAAGCCTTGTTTCAAGTCCATCTCCAGTTGCTGCGCCATGCTCCGGCCTTCGCGGGGCAACAGCGGGGTGAGCACCATGTATTTGGTTCCTTTCGGGAAAGAAAGCATGCAGTTCACGATATCTTCCACACTGTGCTTCTTCACCAACTGCCCGCTCACGGGAGAGTATGTTTTTCCCACCCGTGCGTAGAGCAGGCGCAGGTATTCATATATTTCGGTCGAAGTACCTACCGTGGAACGCGGGTTGCGGCTGTTCACTTTCTGTTCGATGGCAATGGCGGGGGGAATCCCCTTGATGAAATCGCATTCGGGTTTGCTCATGCGTCCTAAGAACTGGCGGGCATAGCTGGATAGGCTCTCCACATAGCGGCGCTGGCCTTCGGCATAGAGCGTATCGAATGCCAATGACGACTTGCCCGAACCCGACAGTCCCGTTATCACTACCAGCTTGTTGCGCGGTATATCTACACTGATATTCTTCAGGTTGTTCACCCTGGCTCCCTTGATGGATATATAGTTACTTTCCGACATTCTTTGTTAATTTGATTATTTCTGCAAAGATAATTATAAGTTTTCTTATCTTTGCAAGCGTATCACATAAGAAAAAACAAAAATGAAAGCAAAATCTATTCTTCTTTTATGCATGATGCTGGTCTTTCTCCTGAGTGCCAATGCCCAGTCCCGCTGTCCGAAACGGGAGTTTCGCGGAGCATGGATTCAGTGTGTGAACGGCCAGTTTCAAGGTATGCCTACAGAGAAAATGCAACAACTATTGGTGAACCAACTGAATACGCTGCAAGGAGCAGGCATCAATGCCATCATCTTCCAGGTGCGTGCCGAGGCCGATGCCCTGTATAAATCTTCCTACGAACCGTGGAGCCGTTTCCTCACCGGCGTACAGGGACGCGAACCTTCGCCCTATTGGGACCCTATGCAGTTTATGATAGATGAATGCCACAAGCGCGGCATGGAGTTTCATGCATGGATCAACCCTTACCGGGCAAAGACGAAAGGAACCACCGCGCTGTCTCCCATCCATCCGTACAACAAAAACCCCGAACGCTTTGTCAGCTATGCAGGCCAGCTTTACTTCGACCCTGCACTGCCCGAAAACCGCAAGTACATCTGCAAGATAGTGCGCGACATCGTGTCTCGCTACGACGTGGATGCCATCCACATGGACGATTACTTCTATCCGTATCCCAATCCGGGTGAGGATTTTCCCGACAATATCAGCTTTGCCCAATACGGACGAGGTTATAACAACAAGGCCGACTGGCGGCGCGACAATGTGAATGTGCTCATCAAGGAGATTCATGAAACGGTGCGCGAGTGCAAACCGTGGGTGAAGTTCGGCGTTTCTCCTTTCGGCATCTACCGCAACCAAAAGAACGACCCGAACGGAAGCCAGACCAACGGACTCCAAAACTACGACGACCTGTATGCCGACGTGCTGCTGTGGGTAAACAACGGTTGGGTGGACTATAACATTCCGCAGATTTATTGGGAAATAGGCCATCCGGCTGCCGACTATGACACTCTGATACGCTGGTGGGCCAAACATGCTTCGGCACGCCCCCTATTCATCGGTCAGGACGTGATGCGCACAGTGGGTAAAGCCGATGTACGCAATCCGCTGCAACACCAGTTGCCCGCCAAAATGAAGTTGCAACGCTCGCTGCCCACCGTGCAAGGCAGCTGCCAATGGTATGCCGCTGCCGTGGTGGACAATGCAGGCAATTATCGCACACTGCTTGAAAAGGATTATCACCGATACCCCGCCCTGATACCCGAATCTCCTTTCATGGACGATAAGGCTCCGGACAAGGTAAAGAAAGTGAAGGTGGTATGGACATTCGAAGGACCGGTATTGTCATGGACGGCTCCGAAGGCTAAAGATGAGATGGACAAGGCAGTGCAGTACGTCATCTATCGGTTCGACAAAAAAGAAAAGGTGGATTTGAATGATCCCTCACACATTGTGGCCATTACCCGCGACACATTCTTCCTGTTGCCCTACGACGGCGGAAAGACCAAATACCGCTACGTGGTAACGGCACTGGACCGCCTGCACAACGAATCGAAAGCAGTGAAAAAGACAGTGAAACTCTAAAACAGCATACTAACCTTAGATTCTATATCAAGATATGAAAAGTTATCCGTACAAGCAATTCATGGGAGCCTGTCTGCTGGCAGGCACATTCATGTTGGGGGCATGTACCCATACTCCCCCGGTTCCTCAAGAAGTTTCCGTCATCCCCACAGTGAACCAACTGGAGGAGATGCCCGGTGCTTTTGTGTTGAAACGCAATGCCACCATCGGCTACACCGACCCGCAACTGGCTCCGGCTGCCGAATATCTGGCCTCGTTGCTTTCTCCTGCCACCGGCTACAATCTGCAAACGCGTGAAGGCGAAGGAACCATCACCCTTGCACTGGACGCAGCCGCAGGACAGGCAGGAGGCTACCGTTTCACTGCCGACGAACAGAAAGTGAGCATCACGGGAGATTCTTACGGAGGAGTGATAGCCGGTATCAGCACCTTCCGCCAACTCTTCCCTCCGCAGATAGAAAGCCGCGAAAAGGTGAAAGGAACCGATTGGGTCATCCCTTTGGTAAACATTCAGGATGCGCCGCGCTATGAGTGGAGAGGAATGATGCTCGATGTGTCACGCCATTTTTATAGCAAAGAAGAGGTGATGAAGTTCTTAGACCTGATGGCCCTCTACAAGATGAACAAATTCCACTGGCACCTGACTGACGACCAGGGATGGCGCATAGAAATCAAGCAATATCCGCTGCTCACCGAAAAGGGAGCCTGGCGCAAATTCAACTCACAGGACCGTGAATGCCTCCGCCTGGCTAAGAAGAACGACAACCCCGACATGCTGTTGCCCGATGACAAGATACGCATCGTGGAAGGCGACACGCTGTACGGCGGATTCTATACGCAGGACGACATCCGCGAAGTGGTGGCCTACGCAGGCGTGCGGGGCATAGACGTAGTGCCCGAAATAGACATGCCGGGACACATGCTGGCAGCCGTGAGCAACTACGAAGGAGTGTCCTGCTTCAAGGAAACCGGTTGGGGAAGCACCTTCTCTTCTCCCGTATGCCCCGGAAAGGACTCCGCACTGGAGTTCTGCAAGAACGTATATAGCGAACTGATCGGGCTGTTCCCCTATACCTATATACATATAGGAGGCGACGAGGTGGAAAAGACCAACTGGAAGAAATGCCCCGACTGCCAGAAGCGCATGCGCGACAACGGACTCCGGACGGAAGAAGAACTCCAGGCATGGTTCATACACGACATGGAACACTTCTTCAACGAGCATGGCAAACAGATGATTGGTTGGGATGAAATCATAGAAGGCGGTTTGTCTGAAACGGCCACTGTGATGTGGTGGAGAGATTGGGTAAAGGACGCTGCCGCAAAAGCCACCGCACATGGCAACAAAGTAATCTTCACCCCGAACGGTAATTTCTATTTGGACTATCAGGAAGACAAGAACTCCATAACCAATCTTTATAATTTCGACCCCACTGCCGGACTCTCTGCCGAACAGCAAGCCCTTATCAGAGGAGTGCAGGGAAACATCTGGTGTGAATGGATTCCTTCGAACGAACGGATGCAGTACATGGCAGTACCACGCCTGCAAGCCATTGCCGAATTGGGCTGGTCTGCTGCAACCCCCAAAGATTTGGCTTCTTTCCGCGCACGCTTAGCCTGCCAGTTGGAACGCCTTAACCTGATGGGAGTGAACTATCGCATTCCCGATTTGGAAGGTTTCCACACCCTCAATGCTTTCATTGGCGAAGGTACGGTAAACGTGACTTGCTTAGACCCCACAGCCGAAATACGTTATACGACAGACGGCACTACGCCTACCCTGCAATCGCCCAAATACGAAGGTCCGCTCACCATCACGGAAACCACGGACTTCATTTTCTCTACTTTCCGTCCCAATGGCAAGAAAGGCGACACCGTAAACACACGTTTCGTAAAGAGCGAATATGCACCTGCCGTAGCTACAGCGTCACCCTCCAATCCGGGCTTGAAAGCTGTTTGGCATGAATTTAAGGGAAACCGTTGCAAGGACATAGAACAGGCACCGCTGAACGGCACTTACTCCGTAGAGGATGTGATGATACCCAAAAAGGTGAAAGGCAACATCGGCCTGATTATCAAAGGTTACTTCAATGCGCCGCAAGACGATATTTACACTTTCGCCCTGCTGTCGGACGATGGAAGCACTTTGGTCATTGATGGCGACTGCATCGTAGATAATGACGGCCCGCACGGTCCTAAAGAGATTGTGGGACAAAAGGCATTATCCAAAGGCTATCACCCCATAGAGGTTCGCTATTTCGACCAAAACGGTGGCCAACTGAAACTTCGCGTAACAGGCAGTGACGGAAAGGAAATTCCGTTTACGCATTTGTATGCGTATTAAAATACGACCTTTTATTTATTTGGACACCATAGAAGGGGTAGAAGTTTTTCTGCCCCTTTTACATTTTTTCGATATACTTTTTTGAGTAAGAAGCAAGCATCAAACGTATTCTAAGCAGAATATACAACCCATAAGAAAAAAAATGAGAAAGATTCTATTATTTGCAACCATGCTGCTTCCTGTGCTCCTGCATGCACAAACCCAAGCATCCTCCTTGCAACTTCCGCAAGGACATCCCCGTTATCTGGTGCAACCTGAAGGCAAAACAGAAACACTAAAATTAATCAACGATGAAACATGGGCAAAAGAAGTGCTGACCGCTCTTGAACAACGGATTGCCCCCTATATCCTCCTGACAGAGAAACAACCAGACTGGTTACTCTCGCGTCTTGCCATGTACTGGAATTCCCATGCCACGGAAGTATATGTCAGAGGAGAACGTTTTGATCATGCGGGTGGAAAGAAAGCTCCGGTGCCCACAGTACGTTATACTGGAACACGAGGAACTTTTGCGACACACGGACGCCCTAAGTTAGAAGAAGTCATCCCCTACGATGACACCGATGGTAATGTAACTTTCCATAATAATACCCTACAGGGACGTCCTCTGGAGAGCATACACCCCTCCAAAACAGGAAGAAACATAGAAAGTTTGAACCGGGAAATCATCTCTATTGCACGTGATGCCGCTTTCCTCTATTGGCTAAAAGATGATGAATCCTATGCCAAACTTGCATTCGGTGTGTTTGATACGTATATGCAAGGCATCTACTACCGCAATGTACCCATCGATTTGAACCACGGCCACCAGCAAACATTGGTGGGCATGACCTCTTTCGAGGTAATTCATGAAGACATATTGAATGAACTGGTCCCGCTCTACGATTTCCTCTATGACTACCTGTACGATAATCATGCTAGCAACTTGCCGCTTTACGCAGCCGCTTTCAAAAAATGGGCAGAAAATATCATTGCCAATGGAGTACCCCATAATAACTGGAACCTGATACAGGCACGTTTCATCATGAACATCGCCCTAATACTCGAAGACGACGAGACTTATCCCGACAGAAAGGGACGTGGATATTATATCAACTATGTTCTCAACCAATCAGAGATTCGCCAATGGAGCCTGAAAAAACTTGCCGATTATGGCTATGATCCTGAAACAGGCATTTGGGCTGAATGTCCGGGTTACAGCAATGTTGTACTGAATGATTATGCCAATTTCACTCAATTGTTCGACCGCAACCTCCACATAGACTTGACAAGCGAACTTCCTGTCATACCGAAAGCCGTGGCTGCCACTCCGCAATATCTTTTTCCCAACCGAATGATTTGCGGATTTGGAGATACCCATCCTGGCTATCTGAATACCACTCCCATAGTCCGCATGATAGAAAATGCTCAAACCAATGGAAAGAAGTCTCAAGAAAATTACTTCACAGCCTTGTTGAAATGCCTGAATTCTCAAACAGGCAACGAAGAGAGTCATAAAGATATCCGGATTTCCATTAATTCCTTTTTTGAAGACAAGCCACTGAAGTTGAACCCCGATGTGACAGCAGGCAAGATAGAAGACTACGTATCGCCTTTATTCCATGCGCCCAATGTGTCGTGGCTTGTACAACGCAACGGCATGAATCCACACCACAGCCTGATGGTTTCCATCAACGGCAGTTTGGGCAACCACATGCACGCCAACGGCATTTCGATGGAATTATATGGCAAAGGCTATGTATTGGGACCCGACGCAGGAATAGGAACCTATTTGTACAGCGGCCTGGACTATGCCGAATATTACTCCCAATTTCCCAGTCATAACACAGTTTGCGTAGATGGCATTTCTTCTTACCCCATTATGAAAAGCAATCACGCCTTCCGGCTGGATGCCTGTTTTCCGGTATCGGCAGACAGAAAAGGTGCATTTCCTTCGGTTACTTATAGCGAAGTCTATTTCCGTGAGCCGGAAAGTTGTGCCGACCAGACCCGTCAGACCGGGATAGTTACTATCGGTTCCGAAAGTGGCTACTATGTCGATATATTCCGTAGTCGCAAGGCAGAAGGAGGAGACAAGATGCACGACTATTTCTACCACAATTTAGGACAAGTCCTCTGCCTGACCACTACAAACGGATCATCCCTCCTCTTGCAAACGACCGATGAACTGGCTTTTGCCGGTGCACACCTCTATGCCTATTCCTATATATACAACCAAAAATCCATCCAAACAGCCAATGATGTGAAAGCCACTTTCACCATCAACATGCCGGACGATGATGACATTTTCATGAATCTATGGATGAAAGGTTCTCCCAACCGCAAAGTTTTTACGGCGCTTTCGCCCATGACAGAAGGTTACAGCCGTACCCCCGGTATGCCATACAATATAAAGGAGCAGCCCACCTTGACCTTCGTAGCCCGTCAGGCAGGCGAGGCATGGAACCGCCCTTTTGTTGCCATTTACGAACCTTCCTCCGTCAAAGAACCCGAACAGATTGTTTCCGTTACCTTCCCCGATGTGTCCTGCAAGAAAGAAGGAAGCCACGTGGGTATCTGCGTAACATTGAAAGACGGAAGTAAAGATTACCTGCTTTCTTCGGACAATGCATCTCATTTATGCAACATGGACGGGTTGGAAACAAAAGCTTCATACGCCTTATATCGCCGACAAGATGACAAACCACATACGTTGTTTTTGGGGAACGGTACCTTGTTGCAAACTTCTGGCATAACGATAAAAGCGGACTCATCTGTCAACGTCCTTTTACAATATCGACAGGACGGATGGTACTATGAATCTTCCGGGAATGCAGAGATAACCATCCATGGGAAGACCTTCCGCATAGCCTCAACAAAAGAAATGAAAATTTTGCACCGATAGATATTTTGTCTATTTTTGTAGGCTAAAACAGCCAAAGAAGCCCGAAGGATGATTATGAGAAACATATTAAAGTTCTTATTTTTATGCTACATGATTATATCCTGTGTATGTGTTTACCCTAACACATACACCTTGCGTGGATTGTCCGTTACCGATGGGCTTTCTGACTTGCTTGTCAATGCACTTTACAAAGACTCCATTGGGTTTGTCTGGATTGGGACAGGCAATTCATTAGACCGTTTTGACGGTACTCATATCCGCCGCTACCCCATTTCGGGAAACAACGAAAGACTGAAGCGTGTCAATGCCATTGCCGAGATGCCGGGCAACCAATTATGGATGGGCAATGGCATGGGACTATGGCGCATGAACCGGGAACGTACAGCGTTCGAACGTGTCATCCCTGAAAATATTGACTTTGCCATATACACCCTCCTTCACGATGGGAAAGGCACTCTTTATATAGGAAGTGAACGCGGATTACTAATCTATAAAGACGGAAACCTGGAGCAAATCATGCCGGACAAAAACACCCTGTCGGCTGCCAATTCAGTGAAAGGTCTTGCCTTTGACAGACAAGGCATCCTTTGGATGGCCACCCAAAAAGGCCTGTATTCCTTACAACTATCAGACCGCCAAATACAAGCATGGCATGATACACCTAATGGAGACAGTGCTTTCAATAACCTGACCTGCATAGGCTCCACACTTTATTTAGGGACAATGGATCAAGGCATTCTCGCCTTTGACATACAGACGAAAAGATTCTCACCTTTTATCAGTGTTGGCTGTAATGTCATATCTTCTTTATCCAGTGATGGGAAAGACCTCCTGTATGTAGGCACGGATGGTAACGGAGCACACTTCATATCCGTTTCCCAAAAAGCCATTATCCGCTCCATGTATCACGAAGCCAACAACAACGAGAGTCTGCGTTCCAATTCGATATATTCCCTTCTTGTTGACAGAGACGGAGTAATATGGGTAGGATTCTACCAATTGGGATTGGATTACACCCTCTATCAAAATAGCCTGTTTTCCACCTATTCCTTTCCTCCGTTCTTCAACTCCGTTGGCATGCCGGTACGTGCCCTTGCCATCAACGGGAATGAAAAACTGGTAGGCTCGCGCGACGGACTGTTCTACATAGACGAAGCACGAAAACGCTTCAAAAGTTTCAAAACACCCGAAATGCGTTCAAGCATGGTGTTCTGCATCCTCCGCCATCAGGAGGAATACTATGTGGGTACATACGGAGGAGGCATGTATATCTTTGACCCGCAAACCCTCCAAATCCGCGACTTCGACAAGCAACAATCCACATTCTTACGTGGCTCTATTTTCTGCATAGAACATGGTCCCGACGGACAACTTTGGATAGGTACTTCCCATGGCATCTATTGTTACCATAACGGAAAACAGACAGCCCATTACAACTGCACCAACTCCAAACTGCCGGACGGCAATGTCTATGAAATCTATTTTGATTCCACCCACAGAGGATGGATATGCACGGAAAACGGTGTTTGTATATGGGATCCTTCATCCGGAAAAATACGCACAGACGTTTTCCCCGAAGGTTTTATCCACAAGGAAAAGATACGTGTCGTTTACGAAGATTCCCGGCATGAACTTTATTTTTGTCCCGACAAAGGTCCCCTGTTTATTTCCAATCTTGCAATGAACCGTTTCCGCCGTCTGCAGCCGGGCACCCCATTGGAAGGGCGCGACGGAATGTTTATCATAGAAGATGAATCAGAACACCTGTGGATAGGAACCGGAGACGGACTGTTCTGTTATGACAAAGCCGACCATTTCGTACCCTACAATTTTATTGATGGTATTCCCAGTTCCACTTTCACGCTCTGTCCTCCTGTGAGCGATGCACAGGGCAACATCTGGTTTGGCAATTCTAAAGGTTTGCTTTTGATGAATGCCACCCGATTGGATGATAACAGAATCCCGGATTATCCGGTCCGTATAACAGGAGTTTACATTAACGGCAAGAAATCAGCCCATGCTTTCGTACTCGATCCTGGCACTGAACATGCACGGATAGAGTTGGAGCCTAATCAAAGGAATATCACTTTCTGCTTTTCCGATTTCTCTTACACCTCTCCTTTCTTCGTCGCTTACGAATACGTTTTAGAGGGAGAAGACGAAGAATGGACACCCTTGCAAGGCAGTTCAGAAGTGTCATATTATGATTTGGCTGCGGGGAAATACGTATTCAAGGTGCGCCGCATGGGACAACCCGATACAGAAACGCAGCTGACGGTAAAGGTCGCTTCCTCTCAAAACGTATGGGGAATTATGGGAACAGGAATAGTCATCCTTCTCCTTGCTGCGGCAATCCGTCACTACCTCACGCACAGACGCAAAATGACGGAAACACCGGAACATAACATTGTCGAAGAGCAAACAGCCGATGCCACCGAAGCCACAGCCACACCCGAAGCGAAATACAAGAATACGAAAGTAAGTACCGATGACTGTATTCTGATCGTTGGAAAACTGGAAACGGTAATGAAGCAGGATAAACCTTATAGGAACCCCGACTTGAAAATTGCTGATTTGGCCCAACTTATCGGTACTTCTGCCCATACCCTCTCCTACGTATTCAACCAGCATCTGAAATGCTCCTATTACGATTACGTGAACAACTACCGTATAACCGAATTCAAACATTTAGTGGAATCAGACGAATATTCCAAATACACCCTTTCGGCCCTCGCCACTCTGTGCGGATTCAGTTCGCGTGCTTCGTTCTTCCGCTCTTTCAAGAAAGCTACCGGAATTACCCCCAACGAATATGCCCGTAGCATAGGCAAAGCTGCCGAATAATAAATTCAGGCATAGTCAACATTGTATAAATCTTCATTTCTAATCCAGGTCAGAAATGCTTCTGACCTGTGTCGGAGATGCGTCTGGCCTTCGCAAGGATGC
>JAUNIV010000001.1 GCA_030523385.1 Bacteroidales bacterium
CTGATATACAATTAGTTATAAAATATCGTGATATTACGAAGTACAACATGGCTCCATAGAAATGCACCGTCAGATAACGTATCATCCATTTCGCCCAGGCTCCTTCCCATTTGGGCAAGAGTGAAAACGCCCACTGTATCGGACCGAAAATTGTGAGCATACCGAGCAGGATTTGCTGGCAATAGATGGTTGCCCACCAACCTATTCTAAAGACAATCAACGCAATAACCATCACGATTTTGTCTATGCAGACCACCGCACCGGAGGTCAGTGAAGTAAACCATAACTTGCTGGCATCCTTCTCCATGTTGGTAACTTCATCGACACCGGTCTGTTCCATGGTCGATTCTATCAGTGCGGGATCCATCGTACCGGCACGGGCCACATCCGCCTGTGCCTGCAAGCTTGTATAGAGTGTGTCACGGACGAAAATGAGCTGCTGCACTTCCTCAAACTTATCCCCGATCTGGGCGGCTTCCGCCTGATACAGGTCATGGGTGTAGGAGCCTATGGCATTGGGGATGTACGAGAGGAAGTCAAGCACACACCAGCTGCTGCCGCTGTTGTGCATCCCGGTGTCCGCAGGAGGATACCACCATGTCATCACGATGGCCACCGCCAAGGGACGGAACAGTTTCATCACATCGAGCGGTTCGTTTTTTACCATCATCTTATAAGCCATGCCTGCCGCCATCACGATAGCGAAGAGTGCAGCCAGTGCCATACACATCTGAAGAATCCACCAAAAAGGACCTTGTGACCCGGTGAACGTGGCATCGCACAGGAACTCGTTGGTCTGGAAAATCACGTCATCCACCTCTTCCTCAAGCAAGTTGATGCCAAAGTCGCTAAGAATATTGTCTGCCATTGAATGTTGTTTATTAGTTGTTTATTTCAGAATCTGTCTGTTTCTATGGTTGATTGACACAGTTTCCCATCGCACTCCAGCACGCATCGCGCCACCGGGCCAGTGCTTCCGCCGCATACACGGCGTTCTTGTTTTCCCTTTCATAGCTTGATGCCAATAGTGAGGTGGTCGTCTTGCTGTTAGCCAGATAGACGAGATAGCGTACCAGTTCCTCGTTCTTGCGCGACACGTCGGCATAGATGCTCAGATACTGTTTCTTGCGCTGCGAGTTGGGCATATAGGCTTCCTGCGTCGCTTTGATGGCCGATTTGAACACGTTATAGTATTCCTTCCACACCGTCTGCTGTCCGGGAGTGCCACCCAGTTGCAGGATGCGGTCGATATTCTTTTTGAAATCCGCCATCTTGGAGTTGAGCTTGTCACCCTCCGCCAGCCATGCGACATCCAGTGCGCCGCCTGTACGGTCAGCCACGTTCAACGCCTCTATCTCGGCACGTTTAGTCATAGCGGAGTCCAGTTTCTCCGCATCATCCACCTGCCAGTAGCCTGCAATCCCCACCGTCGTGCGAAACGACAGCTTGTTTTTTGCAGCGGCGGTTTTCCTGTAGTTGCTGTGCAGCAAGGTGTAGTACAAGTCCGGAGTAAGGGAGCCGGAACCGATCTCCGCCACGGTAAACTGGTTCTGTTTGGCGGCATCATGGTTGTAGGTCACGTTCTGCGCAGTGGCCGAAACCATGCACAGTCCTGTCATCAGATAGAGTATCAGCCGTTTCATTTCTTGTTTCTATATGGGTTAAGCCCGCTCTGCCGCCATCGTCCGAAGGCATCTTCGATGATGAGTGATCGTGAACGGGGTGTGTAAATACTTTCTTTCCAATAGCCTATCCGCACTTGGATATACCTCCATGTATCGAAATAGGCGGCATTGAGCAGTTTCTTGATGTTGTCAAGACTGGTGTTGATGTTCTCCAACACAAGCATGAGATCGGATGTCGAACAGGCGGCGGCTCCGGTAGCATACAGCACCAGGTCGCTGACCGAGCGGTACAGGCTCTTTCCCTCGACCGAGATGCGGTCGATGCACCTGAGGCTTATCCGGATGATGATGGTGTCCTGAAGGGCGAGTTTGTTACGCTTCAGCACCTTGGAGTTGTAATCACTCAGCAATTTTTTGTAGTCACCGATGCGGTCGCTGACCGTCTGGTAGGTGGAATACACGTTCATGGAGGTTCGCAACGACTGGTACAGCACGTCTATCACATCGAAAGCCCTGGTATATTTGTCAAGGTCGAAGTTCAGCACCTTGTAATCTTCCGCGGCCTTCGCGCTGTACTCGTGCAGGAGGTTGTTGCTCTGCTCCAGTGTGGCACGGGCAAGAAGCAGGCTGCGCTGGTTCTTGTGGTCGGAGATATAGGCTTCCACCGAGCCTACATCAAAACCGAACTGTGCCTTGGCGATGACCGGCATGGCCAGCATCAGCAGCGTCATCAATATGTGGATAGGTGTTCTCATTCTGTCGTTTCTTCCATTGGTTTGTAATTTCTACTTCCGGCCCTGTTCATCCACCGGGCAAAACTCTCGTCAAGCAGCGTGCGTCTGCGTCCTTGCTCGTCATTGACATAAGGAGCGGCCTTTTTCAACACATCAATGATAGACAGTTTATAGTGCATCATCTTCTCCAGACATACGAGGTCGGCATAGATGCGTGTCAGGCGGCTATCCACATCACGCGCGATTTCCAACCGGTCCGACGACCACAGCAGGTGGTAGGTGTCCGTGCTGTTGTCCTGTTCCATCGGATTGTTCTTGATGTATTCGGTGCTGATTGTGCAGGACGGATAATCCCTTGCAATCTCTGAGATGCGGTTGTTCACGGCGGCGGCATTCTCCCGGTCGCTCTTGTTCGGGTCGAGTTGCATCACATCCACGACCTGGGTGTTGCTGTAATCCGCCGTCAGTGTCCATTCTATCTGCATGATGGCCCTGTGTATCTTGATGCCGAGGAAATATTTCGGCTTGCGGGCGATGCTCAGCGTGGCCTTGAACGTAATCACGGCGTCCATGCTCCCGGAGGTGGCGGTGCGCACATAGGTGTAGCCCTCCCAGTGTCCCTCTCCCTGCCAGATGAGGTCAAAGGCGGTCTTGCAGTCGTTCATGATGGCGGGGATGCGGTAGTAGTCATCGGTGGGCACATCCTCGCCGCCGGCGGCTTCCTCACGCGCTGCCCGCAGGTCAGTGAGTTTCTGCCTGAAGCCATCCTGCTCGCGTGTCAGATTTTCGATCTGACCCTTGTTGGCGTTGTACTGCTGGCGCAGTGCCGCCGCTTCCTCCACGGTGGCATTGGCTATCCGGCTTATCAGCGACCGGTTCTCGGCATTCAGAATGTCAATCTGTGTCTGAAGTTCCGCTATACGGTTGTTGTATTCATTTTCCAGACGGTCAAACTCCGACAGGTCGAGGCTGTTGTCCGTCAGCGTGGTCTGCATGGCGCACTCCTTGGAATGGGCATTAAGTGAACCGCCGCAGCTCCGGCATTTGTATTGCGTGGTTCCCTGCGATATAGTGAACCCGTCATGGCAGGTCACGGAGATAATCACGCTCTCCGTGCCTTTCATCTTGGCTTCATCGGTCGCCTGATAATAATTTCGGGCATCCGAACCGATGTAATAGACGAATCCCTCTTCATTGTCATTGTACTCCGACAGCCGTGCCTGCATCTGTCTTTGGAAGGTGCCCAAGTCCATGGAATAGGAATCAAAGACATCCTCGTAAACCTCTTCCGTCCGGTTCCAGCTTTTGGTGACCCGGATGGAATAGGCATAGGCTTTGGCGTACTGTTTGTTCTTCTTTGACAAGATATAGGCGTATCGGGAATAAGACAGGTTATAAAGGTCCCCGTCTCCCGATGCGTTCATCTGCTTCACCTTCGCCCTCGACCATCCGGCATAACTCTCCGAATTGGAGAGTATCTGCTCCGTCTGTGCCGAAGAGGGATAGAAATTTGCGTCGGTCGTGTTGAAACGTGTCCAGGCACCGCCGTAGAGGATGCTGTTGTCATCGGTGGGCGGCATATAGTCACAAATTGTCTCGCTGCCGCTGTCCCGGCGGTAGATGTACCACCGCTGGGTGTAATACTGCCCCATAGTCTCACGGAGATAGTCGGTCATCCATGAGGTCATGTTGTAACTGTCTATGTTGAAAAGCCGGGCGACATTCTCCGGTCCACCGACCATCGAGAGCAAAGTGCCTCCAAGATTTTGCTCAAGGGACTTGTAGAATCCGTAACTGCTCTCCGCAGCGTTCACAATCGCCGCCACATTTCCTTTGGCGATGTCATTGAACGAGCTGCCGCCGAGCAGGGCCCCCATCATGTTCTCGGCTCCCGCTCCGGCGATGCTGACTCCCATGTCATACAGGGTGCTAATGTCGGATTCAAGATTCTCCTTGTTGAAATGGTTGGGAATACTGCCGAGGTCATCAAAAAACCTCTTCCAGTCCACATTGCCACTGCCGGCAAGGTCGAACAGCGGCTGGAACTGCGGGGCTATCTGCAGGAATACCACATCACGGAACGACAGCGAGCTGTTGGTGACGATGGACTCGAACTGCATGCAGAGCGTTTCCACCTCGTGACAGACCTTGAACAGGTAGCTTCCCCAGTAGAGTGCGGTCTGTGGTGAACGGAGCATCATGCCGGCGACAATCCATATCTTCGGCATGATTTTCGCACTTACTAATGAATAGATGCGGCGGTAATAATAGTTTTCCGTTGCACTGCTCCAGATACCGAGGTCGGTCAGTGCCTTGCGGTCAAGGTACTTGGACATGAAGATACCGGCTGTGGCGACTTCGGCGGCACTGTAACGGTCAAGTATCTTCCTGACCTGTTCGCTGTAATACATTTCCGTCGCGGTATCCGTGCCGAAAGCGGCGGTCATGGCGGCCACCGTTTTCTTATCGTAGTTGACGGAATACCACACCGAGGCCGCAGCGTCGGACGCTACAGCCAGCAGTACGGTCAATATGAGCAGGAGGCGGTGCATACTTGTTGATTGGTCGTTTCTTATTTCCCTTTCTTCACCGTCCCCGTCTTGAGGAAACGGTATTTTCCGGAAGTGCAGCTCTCGTTGGCGGGTGTGTATTCCACATATCCGCGTGACTGCAGTTCCTCGCTGGCGGATTTCATCGCCGTGACGCTGTAACCGCTGACAAGACTGAGCAATGCGGCCGGATTGATGCTGATCGTTTCCTGGCGGTCACGCTTGTGACGGTAAAGCAGGTAAAAGAACAGCACGGTGGCTTCCTTGCTGAAATTGTTGTTGTCGCAATCGCGCCAAAATTCCTCAATGAGTTTGTTCTCGTTCATAATGAATGTTGTTTATGGGTTATTTTTATCGTTCCTTGTGGGCAGGTTGAGCACATGGCCGACCTTATGCACCCGTCGGGCAAATTCCAACGGGGCGGCGATGCCGGAGTTGTCCCAGTCACGGCAATATCTTTCGATAGCATCCTGATGGCTGCACCCTAATTCCGACTTGTAGAGTTTGAGGGCATCTTTCTCAGCACGCTCGGTGGTATAGGTCATGTAGCACTCGTGCGATTCCTCCACACCGTACACGCCGCTGGTCGATCCTCTGCGGATGAACACCTCGCGGAAGAAAGAGCGTCCTTCCTTGTTGTCAAGCCTGTTGATGGTAAAAATCTTCTTGCAGTCCACATCGGTGAGTCCGAGGATGGCTTTGATATTGTCGAAGCGTTCACGGAATTTGCTCTGGTCAAGCAGCATCACCACATCGGAATTGTTGATGATGGCCTCCTTCACAATCTCACTGCCGATGATGTCCTGTATCTCCTGTGTCACGACACCGACCGATGCCCAGAACTTGCGGGCTGTCTTGTAGAGGTACTTGATGTATTCGGCCATGAGCGGGGTGGCGATGGCTTTCCACGCCTCTTCGATCACAAGGACCTTACGGTTCTTTTTCAGACGCATCTTCTGCAGAAAGACATCCATGATAATCAGCGTGACTATCGGGAACAGCGTGGCATCATCCTTGATTGCGTCAATCTCGAACACGATAAAGGTCTCATCAAACAGGGTGCTGTCCATGTTCTCGTTCAGCGTGGTCTCGTGGCTGCCGCCCTTATAGAAATCCCGAAGCTGGTAATTGAGGTCTGCCGTGTCAATGCCTTTCAGTTCGTTCTCGGTGATAATCTCCGGGATGCGGACGACGGCGAAGTCGAAAAACGAGTTGAACGAAAGCGGCGCATCAATTTTACCCGTAAAGTAACTGCGGTAGTATTCCTCGATAGCCTGTCCGATAAGTCTGTCCTCCGTCTTTGTCACAATGCCTTCCGAGCCTTTCCATATCTGCAGGATAAGATTCTTGAGGAAGTTGATTTTCTCGATGTTTATCTCTTCCTTGGTAATCTTAAACGGGTTCATGGTGATGGGTTTTTCCTCGGTATAGGAAATGTACTTGCCGCCGAGATACTCGCATAGTCCCTCGTAGGAGTTTCCCGTATCGACCATCACGACATCCGTTCCTTGCTCATGAAGCTGCCTCACGACGGAGTTCATGTGGAAGCTCTTGCCGCTTCCCGATGGTCCTAAACAGAAGAAATTGGAGTTGTCGGTCATCTTGACCTTACCCTCCTTGCCGGTGATGTCGATGGCTACGGGCATCCCTTTCCGGTCAGTATAGTATATCTTCAGCGGGGTGTCCTCGCTGCGCTGCACATGCTCCTTATACATAAGGCAGGTGGCGGCGTCCGACAGGGTGAGAAAACGGTCGTACTCGGGATCCATGTTGTAGCAGTTGCCGGGAAACGAGTTCACGAACAGCTCAAGCTGGTTGTAGGCACGCTTGGAGATATGGATGCCCATGCGCCCGAACATGTTTTCAAGATGGTTCACGGGCTTCTGCATATCTGCATTACGTGGACAGCATACAACGAGGTTGAAGTGTGTATATACAAGCTGCTTGCCCTCGCGTGCCACCACTTCCTGCACCTGCTTGATGTCCTCCACGGCAATCTGGTTGCTCGGATTGGGGATGGAGGCGTGACGGTTTTTCTTCTTTTCAAGAGCGGAAAGTTCCCGCTTTTGGTTGGGAATGAAAATCATCTGGTTGTAGATGACGGTCTCGGCTTCCGGGATACTGTCGATGGCGGACATGAGGTCAAGGGGCATCCCTGTGTTGTTCACCTCCACATTGGTGAAAGGACGGACAAGGGAAGGAAGCCCGGCACAGTCCACATCGACAAGGGAGAACACGCGACATTTGCGGTCACCCATGCCGATGCCCTCGTCATCTACCTTGAAATTATTCATGGTGACGACCGGACTATTGAAGTCCAGCGTGAAATACCGGTCAACATAGCTGTCACATTCGTCGGCCGTCAGGAACCTCACCTTCATGCCGCCGTCACGCAACTGGTCCTTCACCTTGCGTATCTTCACAAGGAAGTCCTTCCATTTCTTCAAATCGAAGGAATACAGCTTCCCTTTCTTCGATTCCTGCGTAATGACAAGGCATGTGCGCGTATCGGTATAAGGACGGCCCTCAAAATATGAGAAATAGGATCTTGACAGGAACTCTTTTTCCTTTGCGTCCGCCTGCACGAACCCACGGCGGGAGAACACATCCTGTTTGTGTATGGCATAGCCCTCGCCGAGGGTCTGTACCACCGCCGAGAACAGATGGCAGAAATCGTAATAGCAGTCGGCATCGGCAGAATACTTCTGCACGGGGTTCTCTATTTCAAGTATGGCGGAATACTCGCCGGTCTTGGTGTAAATGACACCAATGCCGTCATTGCCCTCCACGGAGAAATAGATGTCACGGAAGACACGCTTGCGTTTGCCTCCCGTTCCGAAAGCGGCCACCGAGATTGCCATACCGATAAGCACTGCTGCAAAGAATATGATAACGTACCAAGTCATTTGTCTTTATCCGTGTTTTGTTCACCCCATTCTTTCAGCTCGTTGCTGATACATTTGTTCAGATGCTCTCTCCAGTATGGCTCATACTCTATGATGTCAAAATAGGGTTCTTTGTCCTCGTCATCATCTATCAGGTACGCAGCGATGTCCCAACTGATATAATCAATCATTTCGTCTATTACCCTTTCACCTGCTTCTTCGATGACAAACTCACCGAAATATTTCAGGGGAATCTTGACTTCGGGGAATAAGAAAATATGCACATGGCTATCCCCGTTGCCTTCATGGTCTTCCACACTGTTAATGCTTATCACCAGATATAGCTGGGTTGGTTCTTTACCATCTTCATAATTATCTGTAAATTCCGCACTTATTTCAAAATGCTTCGGGAGGGGAACCATAGATACGGAATTACTTCCAAACTCCCGTAACCGAAGAATGAATGTGCCTGTTTTGTCTGCCATTGTTCTTTTATATTTATTGATGTGGATTAGAATAGATAAAAGAGCCTTGTTTTCATATCGCTGTGCTCCTTGGAATTGTAGGCGGTGACGAACCATCCGGTCATGTCAATCGAATAGAAAGTGTCCTCGCCGGATTCGCTGGAGGTGGCATAGATGCCTTCCGGCATCTTGAAAAAGGCAGGCATGCTGTCCTTATGCTTTTCAAGATGGTAGGCAAGCCGGGCCATCTCCGCAAGCGACGGTATGTAGGCCGACGGCAGCACACGCTTGTCCTGGAAGTTCTTGAGGGCATGGCTGTCCGCATGGCGGAGTATGCCCTGTGTGAGTGCGGCTCCGTCGTCGAAACCCAATGCGCAACTGCCCGGATATCGGATTCGGGGACTAAACACGATATGTTCCTCATCCTCCTGCGGCTGTCCGAAATAGCCCTCACGCAACTTGCCGTCAGCCGTATCGAAGATATGGCCGGTTCGGAAAGACTTCTTCCCGAACCAGTTGCTCGTACTGTTGTCGTCCAAGGCAACGGCTTTGCCGTGTCGCCCGTCTGTCTGGATGACACAGGCAAGGGTATTCTCATCGAATTTGGAGGTCAGAGTTCCATTCCTTTGCAGGAAATGTCCGATGCGGACAGAGTCCGTGCCGAAAACGGACGGTTTCACAAACGGATGTTTGGTATCTACCCAGCTGCTGCCTACGGAAAGTTTGCCATTGCTGACATGAAGGCGCAGTTCGGTGATGCTTCCCCGTCTCAGAGGCGGTAGCGTGGTGGATATGGACAATTTCTTCCCGTTGATTTTGAGGAATATCTGTATTTCTCCGGAATCCTCCGTAGGAATGAGGTTGAAGTCGTGCGGGATGCCGTTGTTCAACAGGCAGTCCTTGTTGGGAGAACATACGTTGCCGGCATCGGCACGTGTCCCGGCCAGTTTCCCCTTAAGCGGAATCAGGAAGGCTACTGTTGAAACGCAGTCCCCCTGTATCTCCAGAATCTGCATCACGTCACTGATATTGTCGCTTTTCAGTATCAGGCGCAGCAGTGCGGTAAGTTCTTCTAATTTCATTGTAATCTTTGTTTTGTCATTTGTCTGTGTCACGGATTGGATCTGTCCGGCGAGTCTTTCGCCGAGCGGATGGCTAATCGTAACAGTGTCGGCCGGATGCAGTGACGGAAGGAACGGATAACAGACATGGGGTGATGCCGTACTGTCGGCCAGAACAGGGACAGTGGGCTTGAACACCTTGCCGTCGAAACGGAACTCCACGGCTTTGCCGCCCTCCATGCCGTCAAGCCATACGGCAAGCGAGCCTATGGCTTCCAGCTCGCCCTTTGTCCGCCCCGTGACCTCTATCTCAAGGGGCTTGGACATCTTCGACCAACTGTCTTTCACCTTTTCCGCCGTTTGGTGGGCGGACAATGCGTCCCCTTTACGGGTGTTCCCCGAACATCCGGCAAGGAACAAGGCAAGAAACAATATCAATCCGCAGTGTCTCATTTTTCAAATCTTTTTTGAACAGGTGTAAACGAATATCCCTTTGTCTGTTTTTTTGGTGTGAAGCCCTTTGCGCTGTTTCACCATGATTAAACCGGCTCCCGTGCTGACTGCCATAACCAGTACGACAAGTCCGGCGAGAAAGCCCAGCACACAGTAGCCGATTATGAATCCGACTATCGCACCTCCCGCTGCTCCGGCAGCCCAGTAGATGTACCGGCCCTGGATACCCAGGAATTCAAGAGGCTTCTGAAGCCCCTTGAAAACCGGGTATGCAGTATAGCCGTTGTCTGCGTTCTCTGCCATAAGGTCAGGAGATTCCGAAGAACATAGGCAGTGCCTGAGCTGCTGCAATCAGGAAGATGCAGGCTCCGACCACCATCATGATCTTCTTCTTGAGAATCTGCTTCCGAATTGTAAAGTGCTGAATATCAACACTCCCAAAAAGCAAAAAGTACCAAAAGAAACAAACTGGAAACAAAAATTTCAAAAACCCCAAAATGAAAACATCTGCTTAACATATCTTAACACGGAAATGAACGGAAATTTTCATTTTCTATCATTTTGTGCTGCGTTCCTGAAGGTGCAAAATCAGGTATTGTGAACCTTATTGTCGTTTCAGCAATCAGGTTGAAAAAATGGCTTTAGTTGGAAAAATGTGCACGAAAAGTGGGCTTTTCAGGTGGCATTTTATAGTATTTTCTGCGAAAATACAGTTGTATGTTTAACTTTCTACGTATAAGTCTCTTTAGTCTCACGGAATTTTATTAACTTTGCACCAAAGTTTATTTTAATTGCAATTTTATGGTCACTTATTTTGATGCATGTGAGATTCTTGAAATGCTGTCTGAAGCATCTGTAAAGGTGTTTCTGGACGGCGGTTGGGGTGTCGATGCACTTATAGGCAGAGAAACAAGAATACATAACGACATCGATCTGTTCGTAGAGAAGAAAGACTATGGTAAGGCCATATCCGTGATTACCTGGAAGGGATACAGAGAAGTTGTAATGGACTATACGACCGATAGCCATACTGTCTGGAAAGATGACAACGGAAGAATAATCGATCTGCATTGTTTCGAATATGTCGAAGATGGAATTCTATATGACGGATACACTTTCCCAAGCGAAACTTTCTCAGGTAAAGGAAATATCGGGAATATTGAGGTAACATGCATAAACCCGGAGGCACAGGTACAGTTCCATCTTGGATATGAATACGATGAAAATGATGTCCACGACGTCCTGTTATTATGCAGAACTTTCAATCTTGAGATACCGGAGCAATATAAAACTCACATCTGATTCAATATGCTATGATTACTGATAGTTATGATATTGAAACTGAACCAATGATCAATCTGTTTGATTTCTACGGCAGACGTGGAGATTTTGCAGATATATGCCTGATAATATTCTCGAAGGAGATTCATCGGCATTTACTTGATTCCTACGAATCTGAAATTATTGCAACTATGCCGGCTTGCAATGGCGATACGCATATCTATAAAACAACTTATAAAGGAGTTACGATAACTTTCTACCTGTCAGGAATAGGTTCAGCAGTAGCATCCTCTCAATGTCATCTTGCAAGCTGGCTAACTGGAGCATCAAAGTTCATTATGTTCGGTTCCTGTGGCAGTCTTGACCGTACAACCACACAAGGTAGATTTATCATACCGACACAAAGTTACAGAGGGGACGGGTGTTCATATTATTTTGCAGCACCATCCGACTATATTGATATAGCCGCAAGCAAGGAACTTTCCATAATTTTCGACAAATTATCTGTACCATATATTACAGGTAAAATATGGACGACAGATTCGATGATCAGAGAAACAAAAGGACTTGTACGCAAACGTATGGAAGAAGGGTGCATCGCTGTAGAAATGGAATTGGCTGGAGTTCAATCTGTGTGCGACTTCTACAATTTGAAGTTGTATGCTTTTTTTGAAACAGGTGACATTTTGGATACAAATGGATATGAAGCCAAAGGCTTGAACAATGCCAACCATAGTTTAAACAAACTTTATATTGCTTTAGAAACGGCAACCTACATCTGAAGTATATCAGAATTGTAAATTCCCATTTAGCGGACTATATAAAAAGTATTCCATAACCATCTATACGTGGTTTACGGAATGCTTACTTTATAACAATTAGGTTTACACTCGTTTATTTTGACGGTGCAAAGTTACTCATGCTATCTGGCTCCCACAACGGGCAATAGTGCACATTTTCAAGAAAATGACGTTTTCAAGAAAAAAAATATCCCTACAAACTTAGACTATGCCAAGTTTCGTAGGGATTTTGGAGGGTATAAACATTAGATTACTTTGTCCAGTGGTAGTGACTGTCGAGCATCAGGAAGATAGCCAAGCCGAAAATAACGAGTCCAAGGACAAAGAAGAACCAGAAGAAATACTGCACATAGTGTCCGAGGTAGGTTCCGTCGTACTCCTTGTACCTTTCCTGAACCCTTCTACGTTCTTCATAAAACATTTGATTGACCTCACGGATATGCTTCTGCATCTGAGTGGTCATCCATTCATGTTGTTTGTCGAACATGTCCTGAATCTTCTTCCAGTCAACATCATCGACTCTGACTGAAACCTTCAACTTGGTTGGGGCATCCTTCAGAACATTGTCAATGTGGGTATTGATGGTGTCAACCTTACCACTGATAGTGTCAACGGCATTGCCAAGAGCAGTCTGAGCTGAATTGTACTTACGGATGGCAGACTCCAGTTGAAGAGTTGCATTGATCCAAGTGTTGGTCGCTTTGTCAATGTTCTCACTCAACTGCCTGAGTTCAGGCGCACGACTGACAACAGCATCCTCGGCATCATGCTCTTCAATCTCTTCCTGGACTTCGTTCATCATGTCATCGAAGTCAGGCTTCTGCTCGTCATCTTCGATGAGTTCTTCTACATGTTTTGTTCTTCTCATTGATATGTAGGATTTGTCTAACGGTGGAATGAACGTCTTTTCTGCGGTGGCTTGCACATGGCATGAGCCATCTGGAGGCAACGGCGAGCCCGCTCACGCTCGTCTTCGTCATCATCCTTACCCCAACCAGAGGAAGGAGCAGAACCACCACCGCCACAAGATTCGGACACGGTTGTTGCTGCATCAATCATATCAAGGAAGAGAAGCATACCTACATGAGAAATGTCCTCTCTTGATGCAGTCATATCAGAATCAGGAACCTGAACCTCATTGAGGAAGATGTCCTTGACCGTGTTCGGAATATAGATTCTCTTCATTTCACCGCTAACATTGACATTGAAGGCAGTCTTGGTAGCAACTGGCAATGGCTTAGAATTGGACTGGGTAGGTTTCGTTGTCTGAGCAACATGGCGAGCAGGGCGAGCCGGTGAAACGGAAGGTGAAGCAGGTCGCATCTTGACCTGAGTAGGCTTAGGATGCATCTTCTTCCATGTGGCTTCAAGCTGTGATACCATGAACTTTCGACCGATGGCAGAAGCCTTGAACACTGAGGCATTCTTGCCGATGGTGTAGCCCACAAGTTTGCAGTTAGTAGTGTCATACCTTGGATTGACCTCATAGCCTCTCATGCGAAGCATATCAAAGTAACGGTCAATGTCGAAACTATCCATCTTCTGAAGGGTATATTCGCAAAACTCCGCTATATCTTGTTGGCGCATTTCACGAACCTCCTGAGGTTGCTCCCAACCATGCCTTGCGTTGATAATTTCCGCAGCCCTTATTGCTCTGATGTGAACATCGTGAACATCGTTGGTCTTGCCGTCATTATCCACACGGCAACAGTCAAGATGCAGGTGAAGGGTTCCAGACTTGGAATCCCGATGCAAGGCAGCAACACTCATAGAATTGCGGAAATTGGTCTTGACCTTCTCCTTAAAGCCTTTGGGTAAAAGTCCGACTGAATCCAAAGCTTCCAATCCTTCATCAGCGAGGTTTGCCCAGTCATCCAAGGTATAGTTCTCTGACTCTTCCTTGGATGGGGAGAGTACAAACGTGGTCATGAAGCGTTCCAACTTTCGCCCAACAGTCCTGTCCTGTTGATGCAACTGGCAGTGATGCTTCATCCGATACCAGATTTCGGTGGCATCGAGATAGTCAGGCATGTGGTTCACCTTGACCACGGTTGCATCCTCCTTCTCCATTGCGTACCTTGCGGCATTGCCGCCATAGGCTACTGGTCTTGCGAGTATAATCATTCGTCTTCTTGAACTTTGGTCAGTACAGGAGAAGTAAGGTTGTCTTCAATGCTATACCAGTGTTTGATGAGTCGTTCAACGGCTTCAATCCACCACTTCATGAACTTTGGAGATCTGAACATCTTCTGCTTTTCCTCGGGTGAAGCATCGTGCAACTTACTGCGGACTTTTATCAAGTCGGTACGTGCCTCAGTCAGAGAGTTCAGGGCTTTGCTTTCCTCTGGAGTGAGTCGCTGACGTGGGTGATGCTTCTTGCCAGTCTCAACGAGATACTTGCCTATGCTCATACCACATTCCTTAGCGAGTTTTTTCAGTTCCTTCCAGTCCTTATCGGTACAGCGGAAGGAATGCACCCTTGTGGGTGTCTTCTTGATAATCTTCTTTTTCTTAGCCATATCTTTGAATATGATTAAAGGGATGAATATAAATCAGTAAAAAAGAAGGACATAGGTCTGCGAGCCTGCGAGTAGCCCGAGAAACTTTTAGGACTGCATAAATTTGGTCACAAATAATGTAGTACAAAAGGATTTCTCGAAAAGTACCTCTTAAAAATCGGTCCTTTTACCTGCTAAGTTCCCGTCAGGGCTTAGAAAGTCGTTTCGGCTTGCCGTGTTGTCCTGTATCGGTAAACGTCCTTTGGGATGGTTTGGCGGTGCAGGTCGCATTCCTGAGTCCTCAGACGGCTATTTGTTGCCGTTCTGGTTGTAGTAGCCGTTAGGCTTCTGATAGCCGTTGAAAGGCGGTCTTTGATTGCCGTTAGGCTGTTGTGGCTGCTGTCCTCCTTGCTGAGAAGGTATCTGCTCATGCTGCTTCCCTTCATTCTGCTTGCCATCGGCTTCACCTTGGGGAGAAGGGCTGTCAGCAGACTGCGGGGAATTGTTTTCAGGAGGTGATGGTGACTTGTTGCCATCTGCTCCAGACTTACCCACATTGCCACTATCATTAGATTGTGGTGATTGGTGCGACACATTGCCAGTTGTCTGAGGATTGTTGCCCTCGGCAGAGTCATTGGATTTGTCATCGGCAGAAGCAGAACCTTCCTTGTCCTTCTTCTTGTCATCAGGATCCTCAGTGATGATGACCTTGGAGGCAGGAACTTCCGCATGGATGATTGCCGTACTGTCGTTATTGCGCTTTAAGGCAAAGGCATTCGACACGAACTTGGCATCAACATACCAGCCTGAGAGACAATGAAGGGTGTAGATGCGGTTATCTTCCACTTCCTGAGAAGAGAAAATGCCCACAGCCTCCATAGCATCCAACAGCTTTGGAACCGTCTTGCGGTCTTTGTCCCAGAGTTTGGCAAGTTGGGTATTGTCAACCATAACTTGACCTGCCAAGATTTCTACTTGCTTGGTCTTGCTGATTTGCACAAGTTTTGGAACTGGCTCGGCAAGATCCACAAGCGACATGAAGCATTCCATACGGTCAATCTTGTACTTCTTGCTTCGAAGATGCTTCAACTGCTCTTCAGAGAAAGTGAAGCAACGATGTAATTTTTTATCGTCCATAGTCTATGATATTATTGAAATGTAACCGAATAAAGGGAAAAGGAATATGCCATCAAAAAGAAGAGAATCACTGGATAAGTTCAACCAGGGATTTCTTCATGTCATCATCAATGACTCGGTATCGGGCAAAAGCAACGCTGCCTTTGGCATGACCAGACATAGAAGCAACCAAATCAGGGTCTTTGACCATGCGGTAAAGATTACCGATAAAAGTCCTTCGTGCAAGATGAGAGGTAGCCACATCTGAGATTGGCTTCTTCTCTTCAAGCCGTGTCTTAGGGTTAATCACAGTGACAACACGATTTACCTTGGCACGCTTCAAGATTCTACGGATAGCATCGTTGAACTTGAAGTTATAATGCTTGGGGAAGATTGGTTCATCATCACCATGGTCATGGCCATCAAGGATAGCCATAGCCTTGGGGATAAGAGGAACCCTTACAACGTCACCTAACTTGCCCTTGGTCTTGATGGGGATATATTCCAGAACACCGTCAATAATGTTCTTGGGGGTGAAGGTCACAAGATCACTATGACGGCATCCGACCATACACTGAAACACGAACATATCACGATACTCAGCAAGTTCTGCATCATCCGTTAGGTCTGCATCCAGAACTTGGTCACGCTCCTGAATGGTCAGGAAATATGGAGTGCCATAGAGTGCCTTGGGCATGTCATAGCCAAAGAAGGGGTCATTGTTTGTGACTCCCTGCTTTCGTACCCAGTTGCAGACGGTACGCATCAAGGTCATGTTAGTGACGATGGTATTCATAGATATGTCATAGTCAGAAGACAGGAAATCCGCAAACACACGAAGATCATCGGCAGTCATGCTGTCAATGTTCATCGGGTGTTTGTGTTCATCCTCAAAACGAGTAACCTTGTCAATCAGGCATCGGGTGTTACACTCCTGATGCTTGCCGAAATGCTCGTTCTGGTATGGAGTGAGCGCATGGATAGCCTTGATGCAGACACTCTGCACAAGCAGGGTTCGTCTGCCGATAGTGTTTTCTTGGTCAATGCCCTTGTTGGCATGTGAAATCTCGCACAGTTCATTGAAGGCATCCTTCATACTGTGATAGCCTGTGCCATCCTTGGCATAGGTAACGGCAAGGCTGGCTACCTGAGCCAGTTTGTCGTTGTACTGCTGTTGATTGAAATCCTGATTCATAATACTCATTGATTAGTGGTTGGCAAGTTCATTCAGCTTCTGGGCTGCTGCCTCCTTGGTCTCAGCCTCAGACATGCTGCGGTTCTGACGCATCCACTTCAGAAGTTCAGCCTTCTCAAAGTAGATGAGTTTGCCGTTTGGACGGAAGAAAGGAAGCTCATGACGATGGGTCATCTTGTAGAGACTGCTCTTTGATATACCCATGAAAAGGGCTGCTTCTTCAAGTGTCAATACCTCCTTGGCTGCGCTGAGAGTGTTCTCCAGAACCTCGATGCGATGCTCAAATGACTCTACCTTCAAAAGAAGAGTCTCGTTGTCAATAGTCTTATTCATAATCTTGATATTTAGTTGTTTACGTTATCCTGAATGCTTGGTTTTGAGATAGCAAGCCCCTAAGGGTAGCGGAAACCACTACCTTGAATCAGGGCACTGCTTTTGATGAAATGAAACTGGTTGTTATCCTGAATCGGCTCGTTAGCCGTTATTCGTTATCCTGTATATCTATGACCTTGCGAGGGTGCGTGTTGGTCGCTGCCGTTCGCTTGGTTCGTGGAATCTTCTTGTTCTCGGTGTGTGGCTTGCGACTCCTGAATACCGTCTTGGTATTGGAGATAGCCTTGACCTTTTCCTCAGTCAGCACGTCTGCATAGACTGCGGTTGATTTGAGCGACTTGTGACCCATGAGTTTCTTGGTGGTCTCGATGTCACCAGTAGCCGCTTGGATCAATGTGCCAAAGGTATGTCGGGAGGTATGGAAGGAGATTGTCTTCGTGATACCTACCTTCTTGGCTATTCGTTTGAGAGCTGCATCCACATTGGCATGGGCAGGAAGGTGGAAAACCTTGTCATCCTTCTTGGGTGGCATCCATGCTTCTGCGGTTGAGCAGATTGGGACGGCATTGAGTTCCTTGGTCTTCTTCTGGACGATTACAAGTGTGTTCGTTACCTCGTTCCTCATGATGTTTGACCATCGCAAAGCCCTTATGTCGCTGATGCGTAGTCCTGTAAGGCAAGCGAAGCCAAATGCCAACTGGGTTTCCCTGACTCCGTTAGTCTCTTCGGATGCCATGAAGAGTTTGAGTTCATCGGGTGTAAGGTACAGCTTGTGACCAGACTTTGGCTTGGAGATTGTGTCTTCCTTCTCCAACTGATAGAAGGGGTTTGCCTTCAACTTGCCAGTCTTGACTGCCTTGTTGAATACTGCGACAATGCGTTGCTGCATGTTCCGCAAACTGGCATTACTCAACGGCTTTGCCTTGACTCTCACATACTTCTGAGGTACATAGTCATTCTTCAGCCAAAGAAAGAATGCCTTGAACCATGTCTTATCGAACTTCATCAGAGTGATGTGCGGTCTGCGTTTGGCTTTCAGAAACTCCTTCATGCGTTCTTGAAGGTATTGAGTCTGCTCGACAGTCCTCTTGGAATATTCGGGATTGCCGTCCATCCACTCCATGTAAGTCTGGATCCAGTCAATGACTTCGGGTGAGTCATCGTTGGGAATGTCGGGTACAACCATCAAGTGACCTTTCTCGGGAATGGTCTCGGGATGAAGGACGCGCTCGGCACGAATCTCCTGCGCACGTTTCAAGGTAGCCTCGTTGCGTTCCTTTGTCTCTTGGTTAATCTCAGGGATTAGGTAGAGGGAAAGGAACTCAAACTTGCGCTTGCCATTCTCATAGATGTCAAGATACAGGCTCTTGTTGTCGTTTTCAAGGTCTTTTTGTCGAAGTGTGATGGTCATATCAATGATTGTTATAATTGGTTATACCACTGGGGTGAAACACCACCCTGGTTTATCAAAGGGGGTGATTTCAAGTCACCTCCCTTAACTCTTTGAAGGGGGGGGTACTTTCAAAGTACATCCTTTACTTGAACATTCCATCAATGAGGTTGATGGCTTCCTCCTTCTTCTTATCTACGATTTTCGCATAGATTTCAGTGGTCTGAATGTTGGTGTGACCCATCAACTTGCTTGTGGTGAACAGGTCTGCGCCAAGTGTCAGCATCATTGTGCCGAAGGTGTGACGTGAACAGTGGAAACTGATGTGCTTCTCTACACCTGCTGCCTCTGCCCATTTGCGAAGGGCTCTGCCTATGACGGTCTGAGTAGTTGGTATATCAAAGAAGGGAGTTGTTATTCCCTTTGGTTTTGGTAACCAACGCTTTGCCTCTTCAGAGAGTGGGATGATGACAGGCTTCTCCGTCTTCTGCATTTCCATGTCAATATACTCGCCCTTGCCGTCAGGAGTCTTGAAAATGTGAATCGGTGCAAGTTTGTACATATCACTGAGTCGCAATCCAGTGAAACAAGCAAAGATGAAGGCTTGCTTGACCTCTGGGCGGTAACTGTCGGTTGCCATGAGGGCTTTAAGTTCCTCAATGGTAAGGTATTCCTTCTTGCCATCCTTTGGCTGAATGCGCTCCTTGGCATCCAGTTCCTTCATTGGATTGTTTCGGATAATACCTTGACGGACAGCATTGTTGAGAGTAGTCGAGAACATGCCGAGGTAACGGCTTGCCGTGTTCTGGCTGATAGGTCTTGGCTCAATGTACTTGCAGTGTGAGTTTGGGAAGGTGCGAAGGAACTTCACATACCCACGGCAGAAATCAGCATTGACCTCTTCAAGGGTGATGAAGGTCTGATTGGACTCTTCAAGATATTTCTCCACGGTGTGAAGCATTTCAACACGACAATGGAGGGTTGACTTCTTGGTGCTGACTCCACCTTCACAATACTTCTTGATCCATCCTGTCAAGAGTTGTGAACCCTGCTTGACGGTTTCCCAGTCTTGCACTCCGTGACCATGGAGAGCCTTGATGCGCTCTGCCTTGATACGTTCTGCGAGTGCCATCGTTTCCTTGTTCTGCTCCTTGCAGAGTGGATTGACCTCAGGAATGATATAGAGTTTCAGATACTCATACTTTCTGACTCCCTTCCAGTAGATGTCAAGATAGATACTCTTGTTGCCATCTGCGAGAGGTTTGAGACGAATCTTAATCGGCTCCTTCAGTTTGACTTGTTTCTTTGGTCTTGCCATGCTTGTTTATATTTTATTTTGGTAATTTACTCCCGAAAGAAGGGAAAATGAATTTTGCAGAGGGTCTGCGAGGGTTGGGCTTTTCGGATGCTGATATATCGTTTCTGCATCGTGATTATGCCTTTGAAAGCATGTGCAAAGATATGAAAATCAAGCCATATATGAGAAACAAATCAGAAACAAAAATCATTTTATTATATCTTTTTAAGAGTCGGTTGAGCAAGAATCGGAAAAATCAAAAAATCGCTTATTCGCTTGATACTAAGCACTTTATTTGTCACTTCCTTTCTTATCCTTTCCAACCAATTTTGGAGGACTAAGATATTTTTCACGTCCTGCTCCTCGTTGTTCATGGCGATATAGACGCTGATCGCACCTACAACAGCCACGACGCCGGCAATGGCGTAGCAGAGCTTGACAACGATGGGCACATACTTGGCGATTTCCTCGCTGACCGTGGTCAGGGCCGTAGTACCGGCTTCGTAGTTGCCTGCGGTGTTCTGGGCGAGACAGGCAACGGTGCCGACAAGCAGCATGACTGCCAGTGAGTTGAATCGCGGTGATGTGACGAATTTCTTGATGGAATTCTTGATTTTCTGTAATTTGTTCATCTGTTTTGTTTCAAAATTGTTTTACGGTTCTCTTATTTCTCATTTGCGCATTTGAGTCTCTTTTATACACGATAGCCGAAGAAGGCGGGGAACACGATGGTCGCTCCGATAATGAACAGGATGGCTCCCACCACCATCATTATCTCTTTCTTCCAGCCTTCTTCTCCGGCGTTTATCTTGAAGTAAATCTGCAGGCTGGCGATGACAGACACGATTCCGGCCACCGCATAGCAGATATACACCACATACAGTAGCATGGTAATCACGAAGTCATGGGCTTTCGCCAGTCCGTCCGCACCCCAACTGTAATCCACTCCGCCGCATTTTGCGGAAGCGGACAGGCAGCAAACGGACAGGATTGCCGTCAGTACCACTCGTATAGGATCAATATGTCTCACGGGTATGGCTGACTGTGGATTTACGGAAAGCAATGTCTGATTTCTTGTCATACAGCATCTGTTCAAGTTCTTCAAACGAGACACCACCCTCGCTCGTCACGTCGGTCTCGTCCATATTGTCTGTAAGGTTGTCAAAACGGCCTGTGCCGCCTGATTGGGTTTCCACTTCCGTGGCGGCAACCCTTGAATGGTCATTGTCTGGGGCAGTTTCTTCCCCGAGAGAGAATCCGTCACCACTTTCCCTGACCGGAGTGGCCACAACTTCATCCTGCATCCCGCTGACATCAAATTCCTCGACCGAGGTTTCTTTCTCGTTTTTCTTGCCGTAAAGGTCCTTGCTGATATGGTAGCCGTAATAGATGATATAGGCTATCGTCAGCACGATGACAAATATTACATACGGTGTCATTGTCGTTTGCGTTTAATTGGGTTTGAGTTTAATTTTTATGCAAAGTAACATTGAAGATTATGTGCAGGAAAATTATATCCTGACAAATCTCATTTTCTTAACCGTAATTAGTATAAGACGCTGATTTCAAACTTACTTTCATACTCTGAATGAAATTTAACCACAAATAGAGTATGATTATATCACAGTATGATTATATAGTATTTTCAACCACTGAAGCACCAAGAACAACCTCTCATCGTTTTACTTTATTCCGGGCGCATATATGATGTGCTAAAGTAAAATGAGCAGAAATACGCTACTTGCAAGTCCAATTTTGTCCGATAATCCGAAAAAAATGCGTCCTCAGGTGGAAGTTTCTGAAAAAATATTTGGTTGTAGTTTATTTTGGTGTTAATTTTGCAATGAAAATCATCGCTAAATGTGTACTAAAATAAATACACTATGCAAACGACACCCTCCTAATGGGATAAAGTTCACTTCATGACTGGGAAAATCAACCTCTATCAGAAGTGAAGCTTATTATTATGTAGATCTCAAATTTACAAACTTATGGTTATCACACGTGAACAACGCTTAGAAATATACAAGGCAATAAATGCATTAGGAAATATCTGGGGACAAACCGGCAACCTTAACAGTGTGCAATTCCTGAATAGAATTTGGGATTTGCGGCTAATGTCATCTTCTGACCCTCGGTTCAAAACTGCAGCAGAAGATGCAAAGAAGCATCTTATAGATAATGATGATTGGGATGACGATTATGTGTTTCTTGATAGATTCAAACTTCTTGATTGTAGTGAAGAAGAATTCCTCAAATTTATCAATGTTGTCATAAGTCCAGAAGTCAGAGGTGATGAGAAAGAAGTAGAAAAATACATTTCTGTCATAGAATCATTATTGCCCAAAGAATATGAGATAATAGAAACGATAGACAAGAATGGGCAAACCATTCATTCTGCTTTAATGAAAAGCAAAGATGATAGTGAATATGAACAGTATCCTATTGGATTAAGTCCAAATGATATATTGTTTTTCACCAATGTAGAACCTACAAAATATCCAGCTTTTCAAATTGAAACTGATAATTGGGATGATTTTGGATATAAAACTACGTCAAAATTATACTATTGGGATAACAACGCCCAATGCAACCCCATTGACAAACTAAAAATTCTCAACTCAGAGGAAGACAATACAAGTAAGGTATTGCCCGAATCGTTCATGTCATTAGGTGCGACATTCTGCAGTTTAGGCCAGAGTGAACATTATTATAGAAAACTAAAGCAATTACTTCCTGACAAATATCAATCAGTATTATACGCATTAAAAGATACTGCTTGGTTTTCTGAAATACAATATCGTTTTGAAAATCATCAAGGTTTTAAGAGATCTCTTTTAAGGGAAATATCTACAGAGGCACTTTTATCAAGTGTCAGACGGAAAGTTGAGAGAGGGGAAAATGATTCTTGGGATTTTATGTTCAAAACCCAAGTTCCATACTCCGAACAACCTATTGATATAAACTTTGAATTTGGCGATCTTGAAGATGTTGACAATCCGAAACGTATAAAAGCATTGATTGGTGCCAATGGTTCAGGTAAGACTTCAATTCTAAAGGCTCTCGTGAAAAGTCTTATTCGCAACGAAGGTGATTTTTACCCATCCCATCCTGTCTTTTCAAAAGTAATCGCCATATCATTCAGCATTTTTGATACATTTATATCTCTTAGAGGAAAGTCTGTTCTTACTTATACATACTGCGGGCTTCATGATAAAGAAAATACTGTCATGTCCGTAGAGGATCGTGAAGCGCGATTAATAGAATCATTGATTTGGATTAATGGTGGTAATGAGGGGAAAGGATTTGGCAATACACGATTAATAAGACTATTTTGCAAAGGCCTTGAAATCGTCTTTCCAAAGGACTGGGTTGATTCAGTATGGACAGATGACGGTTTAGCCATAAGCGCAATATTAGAGAAATCTCGAACTATGAGCACAGGAGAAGCGATGATTCTCAATCTGATTGCTTCGTTGTATGCTAATATACGCCAAAACTCGCTTATTGTTTTTGATGAAATGGAAGTACACCTTCATCCTAAAGCAATTCGCCAAATGATGTCCCTCCTTTTCAAAATTACAAGGGAGTTTAATTCCGCTTGTATATTAGCAACTCATTCTTCTATTGTAGTTCAAGAGCTGTTGGCTGACAATGTCACGATTATTGATAAACTTCAAGATGGAACCCCAGAACTACGTATTCTAAATCATGAATCATTAGCCGAAAATCTTTCGGTGATAAGTGATGAAATTTTTGGGGAGTCTTCTATTTCTCCTCATTACAAGGCCTTTATCCGAACAAAGGCTCATGATTCTGATACTTTGGAGGTATTGTTGAAACAACTTTCATCACGAAAATTACCGCCAAGTTTAGCTCTTTATATGCAGGCTCGATATGAATTTGAAAACAAAAAGAAACAATGATTAGGTATCCTTTATATCAATCCATCAATGATGATAATACACCATTTGATGAGTATAAAACTGCGGCACAAGGGGATGCTATCCTTGGTGCTATTGAAACGCAGATGGAAAGCTGCTATAATGATTATGACAATGCTGTCATCAGTGCTTCTGTCCATAATCTGAATCCTCATGGCTTTATCACTCCAGAAAAGGACAATCTAAAAAAATTATACAAGAGTGATTGTGATATAGCCAAGAAAATACGACAACATCATAACAGATTTACCAGTACTACAAGACGGGTTTATAATAACAAATGTCCGTATTGCACATTATCAGAACCATCTACAATAGAACATATTCTTCCAAAAGAAAAATATCCGGAATATGCAGTTCATTTATATAATTTAATACCCTGTTGTTCTAAATGCAATAGTCATAAAGGTGAAGCTGTCAAGGACTCATCTGGATTCCCTTATACCATAAACTTTTACTATCACGATCCTGAAAATTGTGAATTTTTAGAAGCCGATTGTACGATTGATTCTAATGGATATCCCTCCTTTACATACATACTCACATTTCCCCCAAACGCAGATCCAGCATTGGTTGCAATAATAACCAACCATTTTAACAGGCTTCATTTGATTGAACGATATAATGAGGAAGTTGTAAAGAGTTATGCCGAAATGGAATTACTAATAAAAACAATCTGTTGCGGGAAATCCTTAAGTGATACATTGCAATTCCTTCATGATTACCTTTCTCGTACAATACATGATTATGGATTAAACCATTATTTTGTTGCGATGTTAAGATGTCTGATAAGTTCATCAACATATCATACCTATTTACAATCAATTTTATAGAAACAATGAATCACCTGCTTCTATGCAAAATTATTGGAGGTGTTTATCAATAATATTTACGTAAAACGAAACATTATAAAATGGGTACAAAAATCAATAACCTACGCCAGCAAATACCATCGAATGGGATAATGCTCACTTCATGGCTGGAGAAATCAGGCTTCAACAGAAATGAAGTTTATGATTATATGGAATCGGGATGGCTACAACGCATATCTACAGGTGTATATCAATTCACCGGGGATACCCCTACACTTTATGGTATATTAGCTTCATATCAAAAACAGATCGGGCTGAAATATCATATCGGAGCCGCGTCTGCGTTGGAACTGAAAGGTTTCTCTCATTACATTGCGATGGGGAAGCCGACTGCCGTCGTTTTTTCTCCGGTACGACCGCCGCTTCCCAAATGGTTAAACGATGCCGACCTTGATATGAATCTTGCGGAAGTGGCGACCAAAGTGTTGGGGACCATCGGTATCGAACAAATGGATTACCAGGAACAGACATTGACAGTCTCATCACCTGAAAGGGCAATAATGGAATGTGTTCTCCTTTCACCTTCCCGTTATGATTTAATGGATGTGTATTATCTTATGGAAATGCTTACATCCCTTAGATCCGCCCTTATACAACAACTACTGGAAAACTGCACTTCAGTGAAAGTAAAGCGGATGTTTCTGTATATGGCGGAAAAGGCACATCATCGCTGGTTCGCCAAACTTGACCTTTCCAAAATATCTCTCGGTTCTGGCACACGGAGTTTTGCAAAAGGCGGTGTAAAAGTCAATACATACGATATTGTAATACCCAAAGAACTTGCTGATTATGAATAATATATATAGACAAAAAGTCGAACTCCTTTTGAGAATTCTACCGTTTGTAACGGATGAAGAATGTTTCGCTATACATGGTGGTACAGCCATTAATCTGTTTGTGAAAGACTTATACCGTCTTTCGGTTGATATAGACGTAACTTATATTCCTATTGAAGACAGAAATACAAGTCTTCTGCGGATAAATGAGGCTCTTGAGAGAATAAGCGATAGGGTCAAACGCACATTCCGGGATGTAAGGGTTATCCCACGTCTTGATATCAGTAAAATCACTTGTGAAAGCCGGGGATGCCAAGTGAAGATTGAAGTAAACCAGACAAAACGCGGACTTGTCTGCGGTGATGCAATACTGTATCCTTTGTGTGAAAAAGCGCAAGAAATGTTCGGAATGGAAGTAGATGCAAGAATAGTGTCGCTACCTCAGCTTTATGGTGGTAAAATTTCAGCAGCCCTGTCACGCCAACATCCCCGCGACCTTTTTGACATAAAACAGATGGACATTCCATTGACAGACGTAAAAGAAGGACTGATATTCTGTCTGCTTGGAAGCGACCGTCCTATACACGAGTCGTTTGCGCCCAATCTTATCGATCAGCACGAAGCAATGGAGCGTCAATTTTCCGGCATGAGTGAAATACCTTTCACCTACAATGACTTTGAAGCGACAAGAGAGAAACTTGTCAACGATGTCAATTCTGTGATGACGGAAGATGATAGGCGATTTCTTATAGGCTTTGAAGAGCTTTCCGTTGATTGGGAGAATTCTCCGTATTCATCTTTTAAGGAATATCCTTCGGTAAGATGGAAGATGCAGAATTTGCAGAAGCTGAAAGCATCAAACCCGAAAAAGTTGAATGCAGAAGCTGACAAACTCAGAAACATATTCGGAATGGAATGATGACCTGCTACATTTTTCAATGCTTGGATTGCCTCTCTTAACAAAGCTGACAGCACAAAACGGATATTAAACAGATGTTAGGACTTGGCCTTTGCACAGTGAAAGGAAATGGGTCCTAAACCAAATATGTGCTGGTGAAAACTTACCTTCAAGCTGCGAATGCACTGAAATTCAAATATATTAAGTATCGGTAATCAAGTATATTGATTACCGATACCGATAAGTTAGATAATTATTGCAAGTAAAAAATACCCAATAGTCACCCAACACCTCCCCAACAGTTACCCAACAAGTAGTAATACCGTAATACAAGGTGGTTGAAAAAGAACACCTAAGTACCACCCAAGTAGAGAACCTGATTGCGGTAATTGGTGAGAATACATATTCGGTTACGGAAATGATGGAAAAACTGCAATTAAATAATCGGAGGTATTTCACCAAAGAGTATTTGAAGATTGCCGTTACCGAAGGACAGGTAGAACCCATCTATCCCGAAAGTCCGAATCATCCACGGCAAAAATACCGTCTTACCGACAAAGGTAAAGGACTGCTACAATAATAGATTGTATTGATGTGATATGTATTGGCGTGCGATTATTTTGAGCGCGGCTGAGTATGGGGAACTGATGCGGTTCCCCATAGTTCCCCAATCTCGATTGCCCCAAACTTTGCCCCAAATTGCCCTAATTTGCCCCAAACTCAATTCGATAAATAATGACAACAATATCTACGCATTTTAAACATTTATACATCATTGGAAATGGTTTTGACATTCACCATAGTATTAACAGCAGCTATTCAAATTATCGTAACTGGCTTGAAGAGAACGAGCCGGACATATATTCACAGTTATGTGACTTATACGGTGTTCCAACAGAAGAGGATGAAGCCCACGAATGGTGGAGTGATTTTGAGAACATGCTTTCAGAGATAGACCTCTATGATTATGTTGAAAATGTTGTGGTTGAAAATTATCCAGACTTCTCAAGCGATGATTTTCGAGACAGAGACTACCACGCTGCAGAAATTGCCGCTGAGAATGAACTGGGGGCTTTAATATATCACATAAAACGTACTTTCAATGTCTGGATTGCTTCTCTTGACAAAGCTGACAGCACAAAACGGATCCACCTTGAAAGAGAAAACTCCTTATTCATAACTTTCAATTATACCCGGACATTAGAGGATTTGTATCGGATACCAGATGAGCAGATTGTGCATATACACGGTATGGTTGGAGAGGACGAACTTATTTTAGGACATGGCAAGAATTATGCGGAGTTGAAAGAGGAACTGGAGATAGCACAACCACAACCTCCTGCAGACTTAGATGAATACGAACTGCAAGATTGGTATTCGTCTCATAGCGATTTTATGACACAACAGACACAAGAAGTTGCGATCTCACAAATAGCTTCTTTGCAAAAGGATGTAGAACGGATTATTTCGGAAAATCACTCTATTTGGAATAGTCTTGGAGAAGTTGAGACAATCCATGTATTTGGATTTTCATTTTCCGACATTGATACACCTTACCTGAGTACAATCATCAGACACATCAATACGGATAAGGTCAAATGGGAAATCAGTGCTTTCTCAAATCGAGACAGAGAAAAAGCGCAGACATTTATGACTGATGCAGGAATTAAAGAAAATTTGTGGGCACCATTGGTCGCATTATGCGATGTGCAGAAATACAAATAACTATCGTTATTTGATGATTTATAATACAATTCCCTGTCTTATTTTTTGTTGAAAGTAAGACAGGGAATCTTTGTATCGGTATTGAGTACAGAAGTCAGGGACAAAAACGCTTGCCACGGAGAAAGTCGTTAAGGTCTTTGTAGCCCTTATAGACTACCGAAGCGTCATGTATTCCGTCACGAGTTTCGTTGAGAGTATCCACAGCTCTGCGCCCGGCATCGTCATTGTCAAGGCAGCAGGTGACAGTCGGATAAGAGGCAAGCCATTTCATCGCCTTGCGGAGATTGGAAACGGAGTTCAACACCACAAAATCCATTGTCTCGGCAAAGGGTGTGAAATCCGAACGGCGGCATAAGGTCATGTAAGACAGAAAGTCCATGAACCCCTCAAATACGGTACACAGTTCATTGCCACTACCCATTTGTATGAGCGACACATCCTTCTGCCCAACAGTCCCTTTGAAGAACGGGTTTCTCACCTCATAGCCGCCCAGGACATTCCCGAAACCTATACCATAGTAGTGCCGATGACCAAGCGAGAAATGAATTTCTCTACAAAACTCCACGGCAACTGAACTGTCTATGCCTCTGGAGCCAATATAGGACAGAAGTTTGTCATTGGTAAGCGGCTTTACCGTCACATCCCGGAATGTGCCGGCTCGTTCATCCTGCAATTCTGACGGAATGCGTTCCCTGATGACAAGCTTTGCCGTGGTGTAGTTCTGGATATGCCGGATTACCTCCATGATGTCGTTGGTATTATACATCATCTTGCCAAGGTCTATGATGTCACCGCTCTGCATTGTGGCGAGGTCGTACCAGCGGTTCTTCTTACGGCTGACCTTGAACGACGGATGCCGGTCCTCCCTGTATGGAGCATGGTAAAGCGCGTATGTCTGGTAATTGCGTACAGGGCGTATGCCTATCTTTTCAAGATAACCGATGATGTCGATTCGCTTGATTTCTCCGAAATTCACTGCCACGTTCAATTTCTTAACTCCGTTAATTTGTTCTGCTCATATCTGTATTCACGGCTATCCTTGACGATGATGCCCTTTGACATAAGATGCTTCAACCACATCACAAACGAGGTACGTCCGCGCCTGTAGCCGGTTTCCGCATACATTTCCCGCAATTTGCCGACCAACGTATTGTAACCTTTGACCGGACCTTCGGCAAATACCTTGTCAAGAATCTCCTTGTGCTGCGATACGGTGATATTCTCGAATGTCACCCGTTCCTCTTCATCGCTGCTGAATCCCGGTATATCCTCCGGCAAACCGTCTTCATTGATACGGAAGGCAAAGTTTGAGAACTCCTTTTCCCTGGTAATCATCGGACGGACTTCGCTCACATCAGGATTTATCTCGCTTTTGATGATTTTCATCACGGTCTCCGCCTTGTTGTTCAGTTCTGTACCGATGTGGCCTCTCGTATTGTCATCGCTCTTGTTAAGGTGCAGGACAGTATGGATGTGGATATTGTACATGTTGGTCCACCGCATGAGGTCGTTGATTATCTCAACGGACTCTCCGGGAGAGTTGATGTCATTGATAAGGTCGCGGATGCCGTCGATAACAACAAAACCAATCTTATCATCAACTTCCAGAGCGGAGTCTATGATGTTGCGGCGTTGCTGTGGCGTGAACTCCCTGAGCATAAGAAAATCCAATGACGACACCTCACAGTCGGAGGGCAGTCCGGACATTCTGAGTATGCGGTGAAGCACCTTGAAACAATGCACGCGACTTTGCTCTGTATCTATATACAGCACCTTTGTCTTGCCTTCGGGCAGTTTGGCACGATAATGCAGCACTTCTTTCCCTGAAATCAATGCAGCGACTATCGCACTCACATTGAATGTCTTTCTTGATTTCGGCTTGCCTACGGACGCACTGAAATTACCCACTGTGGCCACCGTGATCTCATCGACCGTCAGTATCTCCGGAGGAAAGACATAGCGGTCTGTGGCACGGATGCGGACGTATTCAAGGAATTTCTTGAACTTATCCCGGTTGGCTTTTTCCTGTGGTGTCAGCTCCTGCTTTGCCGGAAATATCCTGTCGAATGGTATTTCTTCTATCTTCATTTCCCGGTTCCTCTCTTGGCTTTGCGGTTCCCTTTGGATAAATCCGCCATGGTTTCGGCTGCCGCCCTGCGGTTCATCTCATGTTTGGAGTAGATGACATTGCGGCGAAGCACGTCATCGAGTTCCTTACGCTCGATATAGATGAACTTGCCACGGGGCTTGAAATGGGTTATCTCCCTGTTGGAAGTCATAAGATATATCTGACTTTTTGATACCCCGATATATTCCGCCGCTTCTTCAACGGTAAGCATCTCACGGCACATGAAGAGCTTTGACTCAAGTTCCTTGAAATGCTCGAATATTTCACCGAGGTCGCCATAACGCTCCATGAACGCGCAGATGGACTCGATACGCTGTACCGCCTCGTCAACAGTGCTTTCTCCCATTTTGGAGAGCAGATGGCTTACGTTTTCCACCCGTTGGAGGGTGGCTATAAATTCTGATGTCATAACCATTTCCTCCCTTTAATAATAGCACTCATGTTGTGGTTCAGTCTCATTGATGAGGGCTGTTTCAGTCTCGATGTCCATGCGGGACTTCACCCATCTGTCAAGATCTTCCTTGTTGAAGAAAATGCGTCCGTTGGTCGGACGGCTGTGAGGGATGTCATATTTGCGCACCAGTTTGTACAGGTGGCTCGGGGTGATGCCAAGATACAAGGCTGCATCCTCTACCGTAAACGTACCCTTCAGATGGAAAAGCATCCCTATGAGCTGGTCAACACGCGACAACAATTTGTCGAGCTTGACGGAACACCGTTCTCCCCATTGGGAGTCAGTGACAGTTTGCTGTTGTTCATTCATTGTTTCTTTGCTTTTTTGATTCTACATTCAGAGCCGTCGCCCCACGTGTTGAAAGCTTTCGACTGCAAAGGAACAATACAAACGGGTATTGAAAGCAATATTTTGAATGACACTTGCAAAGTCTCACTCAAAATATCACTATCACTTAAAGATTTGACCGTTTATTGGGCATATTTCTCACGGATATGCTTCATAAGGATGTCTATGTCATCCTTATGGGTGAATCTGCCGTTACTCCTTGCACGGCTTAGTGCGGAAGAGTAATTTGAACGTGACTGGGGCTTGTTCTTTCCTTGCAGCAGAATGGAACCGCTACGTCCGAGGACTGTCTGCCAACGGTGGTTAATCAGGTTCATGGCACTGAGACAGTCGAAGAAATAGGAAATGCACATGAGATTTCCCGCAACCAACGGCATGTCCAGCGTACCGCTCATAAGGTCGTTCATCTCCTGCACCGAGACTTTCTTCTGGAAGAAACCGGCACCATTGGCACAGTCGGCAAGCAATGGCATATCTTCGGCTCTGATTACACAGGACAGCTTCAGTTCCGGCACTTGTCCGATATATGTCGTTTTGAATGTCACATGATCGGGATTTTCGTCATCACGGCTTTCGGTATAAACAAGGACTATCATCTTATCTATGTCCGAGGCTTCCAAGAAAGGTTCGGAAAAGAACCGTTTTACAAGATCAGACCTTTCCTGCAAGAGGATGCCGATGGCTCCCATTGCCTTGCGGTGAATGTTGTTGCCGGCCGCATCTTTTTCATCGGTGTAATGATGACCGTCGAGGAACTGCATTGCGAACACCCTCGGTGTCATTACACCTGTGACCACATAGTTCTGATACTCCCTGTGCGCTTCCAGCAACAGTTGGCGCAGGTAGTCCAATCCTGCATTACGATTAACGGACTGCCGGGAAAACTCTTTTCCTGTAAAAAAAAATAAAGAGCTTCCGGATGAGTGTATTTACTTCCATACTTAGGATGCTTTACTGATAGAACGGCGCGACTGTTTCCCGGTAAAAGGAACAATCACGCCGTTTCCATTCTGTTTATAATTGATTCCAGTTGCCATCCATAATGTATGGTAACTTGTTCTTGATTTCTTCCACAGACCAATCCCACCATTTCAAAGCCTGCATCCGCTTTATTATTTCAGGACTGAACCGCTTTCGTATCTCCTTGGCCGGAACACCACCCACAATAGTATAGGGCGGCACGTCTTTCGTCACAGCCGCTCTTGTGCCAATTATAGCTCCGTCACCGATATGGACACCAGCCATAATTACGGCTTCATAGCCTATCCACACGTCATTGCCAATCACGATGTCGCCTTTGTTGTCCCAAGCGGAGGCCACATCCGCCTTGTTCAATTCCCAGTCTTCATAGAACAGCGGGAATGTATAAGTGGACAACGATTTCAGTCTATGATTGGCACAGTTGAACAGGAACTTTGCTCCACACGCAATAGAGCAAAACTTGCCTATTATCAGCCGTTCATGGTTAATGGGGTAATGATACAACACGTTGTTATGCTCAAACAGGCGAGGATCTGATACAAAATCATTGTATATGGTGTAGTCGCCGACCTCAATGGACGGATCGTTGATTACGGCATTGAGATAGACGGTTTGATTGTCGCCGGTACGGGGATATATCTTAGTCATCATAAGTTCGTATTTTTAGTTCTGTCGTTCTTTAGATAAAAGATGGACTGAATGCCGAGCAATGTCACAAACAGGTATTCCATCAGCCAATAAGTTGCCAGCGTTACATTGCAACGGCTTAATCCCCATAACCCCAACAGATAAACAATAATAGTGCTCACATGAAAGACAAACACCGCCCGTGTCGCCCCGGTTCCTACCACTGCGTTCAGATAGACATAGCTGGGCAGTGCAAGGAAATAGTCGAACAGCATGACGGCAAACGGCAGGCATGCGGCCTGCACTATGTCAGGGCTATCCGTATAGGCTCCAATGGCAAACCTGTGGAAAAGCAATGCGAGTATAATGAGGGGAATACCTATTGCATATCCCAGACGGGTGATTCTGCGGCAAAGAGGAAAAACGGCATCCCTTTCACCAGCTCCAATCAAATTGCTCACCAAAGAGCCGGTAACTGCCGATAAAGCATTGACAATAACTGCAAATAGGGTGGAAACACTCCTTACAATATTGGAAACGGCCAATTCTGTCTCACCAAGACGCTCGATAGCCAGAAAGAAAACAAACCAGGCGGCCACACTTGTAAAGAACTGCAACATGCTCCATATCGAAACAGAAAATACCTCTTTCAGTATCTTTACATCAATACGCCAGTACAAGCCATACGCCTTTTTGTCAATATGCCGATACATATATACGGACAATATAGCCAGTGAACACAATTCTGCAAATGAGGATGCGATGGCAGCTCCGGATATTCCCATGTCAAAGCCGAATATCAGAATCCAGTTCGTCGGGATGTTTACCAATACAGCCATGAAGGCTGCCACATTCAACGCTTTTGTCTTTGTGATACCCACCAAGAAGGAACGTAAGGCGAGGAAGGGGAAAGAGAACAGCAATCCCCACATACGCCAATCCAAATAACGGATAACCGCATGATAGATGTCTTCAGAAATTATCAGGTGCTTCAGCAAAATTGGAGAAAGAGCCTTGGATACCAGGCAGACGGTCACTGCAAATATCGACAGGAAGAACAGTCCTTGAATGAACGCTTTCCCGGTTTCCTCATACCTCTGTTCTCCGTTACGACGGCCTATTACCACTTGCAACCCCATACTGAATCCGAGACCAAGCATATAGATCGCCCAAAACCAGATCCCGGCAAGGGCGGATGCGCCAAGTTCCACATCACCTACATGCCCGAGAAACAGGGCATCGGTAATGTTTATCAGTTGTTCGATAAGGATGCTCATCATTACAGGAAAAGCGATGAGCCAAATTTTCTTATATGTATAATTCATTTGTTCAAATCAATATGACACAATATGCCATGCCGCTTTACGCAGCGCGACAATCCTATAATTATTTGATAAGGGATAATGACAAAACAATAATTGACAAGTTTAAGAATATAAACCTGTCTATTGCTGAACAGCAATCAGATGTGCTATTCGTTGAGCGTAGCTATATGCACAACTGCCATTTCATATTGTTGAACAACTTTTCTTTTTATGTTAGTTCTACAAAGGTAGCCCTTTTCCCTTAGAATCCATCCTAAGACTGCCTACACCTTATGTTTTACGCATATTATTTAATTATATTTTACACATTTTAATCAAAACACCAATCTATGAGGCTTAATTTCCTATTTTGCGAAACACGGCCAAAGTCCTTCCATCACCATTTTTAAGGAACAGGGAACCTGAAGTCGCTGTGTACTTTTTTATTTCCGACAAGATGATTTTCATCTCAATCTCTATGGTCATATCGTCACATGCCATTTCCGTCCATGCCATATTTTGGAATGACAAAAGAGAATCATCAACAGCAAAGTCCCCTGAAATGGAATTACAATCCGTCTTGCAGGAGAATGTGCCGGTATCAAGAAATCGGAGCTGGCAACTTTTGTCACTTTTTACTTTAGCCAAAAACATGGATGAATATTCAACCGGATTATATTTTTCAAGCTGCCAACATCCATAGATGCCGCCAGAGGCAATCTGTGGCAAACCAGACTCCATGCTACTGCCATCGCTAACTTTCGCGGTCTGCTGTCCACATGATACGATGAGCAGTGTCAATACCAGCATCATGAATAAACCCTTGCTTTTCTTCATGCTTATTTCTTTTTGATGGTTTGACTTTTGCGCATGGACATCTCATCGGCAAAAGCCTGTTCTCCATGTTCTTTGATATAACGGATGCAGGCGGGTCTATCTGACTTAAACAGAAAGGCGAAAACCTTTGCTATCCAATTTGAAAACACTTTGCACTCTTGAACATTACGGGAGCACTCGGCACAGGTGCTGAACTTGTTTGCCGTACAGCACGAACGGATTTTGCACCAGCCAGCTTTGTCGTTTTGTTTACATCCTGGGCATTTTCCGTTTAAGAACTTGCGGCAAGCCCCGCAGTACAGACCGCAAGCAGCGATATGGCGAGTATCTGTTGTCACATTTTTCATAAGTCTAATTTATATATTACATTTTGATATTACAGGAACACATATATCCACTGTCAGCTTCTTATCCGGATGTTCTTCGGGATTATTCATATAAATCTCAAAGGCCAGCCCGCAACACTTACTGCCGTATTCATCTATCAAGTGGAACATACATTCCCATGCGTGATGAATCTCATCCCATGTGATTTCAAACCTCCCCACGGCATATTGCCCGGCAGGAATGGTGTATGAACTTATTTCTCCGTTGGTCTTCATAGGCCCCTTGACTACCAGACAAGCATCTGAAATGAGCTTTCCTTCTTCTGTCACACTCGGATTGTTATGATAGATGGATATTAAACGGGGATTGTGCATCGTGACCAATCCCTTGGAGTATGCCCAACGCATCAGCTTTTCAAATGCCTGTTGCATATTTGAATATGCACCATAATGGCGGCAATACACCACATGGATAGCATCTAAACGCTTGATCTCGAAACTGCAGTTCATATTTATATCTCCTATCTTGAATGTTTTTTGTGTGCAAAAATAGTGGGAATAGGAACGGCTTTGTGGATTCATTATGCGCTCCAATGTACGTTTCTTGCTATTCTCTTGTAGCCACTTGCACCTGTAGGCCTCTGCGGTCATGCCAAAATGCTTCTTGAAATTACGACAGAAAACATTGACGGAGTTAAAGCCACATTCAAAAGCAATGTTCATGATAGGCTTTTCCACGTCGTTCCGCAGCTGTATCGTCGCAAGTTCCAAACGCCGGCGCATGACATATTTAGCCAACGATTCGCCCATTGCAGCCGTAAATATACGGTGAAAATGGTACGTTGACAGATAGGTCTTCTGCGCCAATAATTTTATATCAAGGTCTTCGTTTATATGGGCATTGATATAATCAAGGACCATATTCACTTGCTTTGTATATTTGGCATAATCACTCATTGCGTATCGTCATTTACCACAATGGGAATAGATGTCCGCGCTCATTTCCGAAACAGAGATATTCCCAAAGTGTTGTCGTTATTATCTCATGGACATTTTCTCCAGCGTTTGAGGGTTGGATAAAACTGTCGAAGCCAATCCTTCATTTCCTCCACGGTCAAGTTTGTCCCAGACCACTCGTTTATCTCATCAGTGAACTGTGCACTGTGCTCGACCATCTGCTCCATAGTCATCTCTTGCGTGAACTTGCCATCTTTGTAGCAATCAAGGCAGTAATCCTCATTGGGACTACCGTCAGCGTTCGTTCCTTTGTACTCGCCAGTCTGTGGCATTGGCATCCCACAGCTTTGACAAAATTTCTGTTCCATATCCTATATTATTTCTGTTAAATGATTTAGCCGGCAAAATTAGTGAGAATATACTTTTTCCTGTGGACACATATTGTGCTTCAATGTACGTTTCTTGCTATCTTATTGCCGATTTTTGCTCCAATGCGTTTTGGGTCGCTATTCTATATGATACCATACGGCATTAACTTGACAACCGTATTTATGCGAATGGTGGAGGATTATACCAAGCCACATATCTGCAATGAGCCGTCAGGCACCTCAGTCGGTATAAATATATATGCCCCTTGACTGACTGACCTTAATGGCTCGCCCGCAATTTTTCGGTTAGTCACTCTAAATATATACACCCTTTGACCGACTGACTTGTTTTGCTATTCAAAGACGCCATCGAACAAAGAAACCGCCTCGTCTTTCTTTGTGTTGATAATCCGGGCATAACGCTGGGTGTGGCGAATGGTGGTGTGCCCGAGCAGCTGGCTGGTCGTATAAATGTCTATACCCGCAGTAAGACAGAGTGTTGCGAAGCTGTGCCTCCCCGCGTGAAAAGTGATGTCCTTTGTGATTCCGGCGTTCTTCATCCATGTGCCGAGAGTCTGACCGTAACTCCTTGTCAGCCGGGGGAACACCTTGTCTTCCGCCGTGGCATCCTCCGGTTGCTCGGGCAACCATTTTCGGGCATTCATGTTCAACGGCAGGAACAGTTCGACACCGGTCTTGTATTGGATAATCTCGACTTGCCAATGGGTTGCGGTCTTCACTATGTCTTTCCAACGGAGGCTCATGATGTCATAGATGCGGAGTCCGCTGAAGCAGGAGAACAAGAACGCACCCTTGATGTCCTCTCTGTGACATGGGGTAGCGATAAGCCGTTTGATTTCCTCGACCGTCAAATACTCACGCTTATGCTCTTTGATGGATAGCGAAGCTCTGGTTATTCCCTTGAACGGGCTTTTAGGTATCACGCTTTCACGTACTGCGTAATTCAAAGCCGCCCTGACATAGCCTAAGTATAGGAACACCGTGCTTTTCGTTATTTTTTTCCGATCCGTATTAAGAGCGGAACGGCTGGCAAGGTGTTCCATAAAGCCCGTAATGAATTCCTTATCCACATCGCCAAGTGTGATTTCGGAATCATAACTGGCAACTTCTTCTACAGAACGGTCAAGCCATCTCTTCGATGATTCTGCACAGCTTTTCTTTGCGTTCTCGGCATAGATTCCCATCCATGAACAGAACGGCATCCTGGCTTTATGAGACTTATCTTTTATGCCTGCAATACGGTTAGTAAGGTCAAGTATCATTTCTTCCTTGATGGCATTGGCCTGTGCAAGGGTGTTGGCGTTCATGATCTTTGACGACATGTCTGTCTCAGGCACAAGATACAGCTTGAGAAACTTGTACGTTCGCTTCCCATTATGGTATATATCCAAATATAATGAGCGGTTGCCGTTTTTCAACACCTGCTCGCGGAGCCTTATTGGTTCCTTCATTACTACTTGTTTCTTCGGTCTGCCCATTGTCTTTTAATCGAATAGTTTGTCAATCATGTAAACCGCATCCACTTTCTTCTTGTCGATAATTTTAGCATATGCTTGGGTCGTTTCCACATCCGAGTGTCCCAACAACTGGCTTGTGGTATAAAGGTCCGCACCCATAGTCAATGTCATCGTTGCAAAAGCGTGGCGGCTCACGTGATAGGACACCCGTTTGGTAATACCTGCTTTTGATGTCCATGTCTTCAATACGTGGTCACAATCACTTAATGTGGGGACGTCGAAGACGGAATCGTCTGGATTTCCTTTTTCTTCCGGCATGAATTTCTGTGCCTGTTGGCTCAAAGGTAGGTAGATAACCTTCCCTGTCTTTTGCTGGCGCAGTTCTAGATGGACTTTGCCGTTATCTTCGATTACGTCTTTCCAGCGTAATCCTTTGACATCACTGTAACGCAATCCACAAAAACATGAAAACAAAAACGCGGTCTTTACTCTTGGGCTTCTACATGGAGTATTGATAAGCGTTTGTACCTCTTCGATGGTGAGATACTCACGCTTTCTACATTCACCTTGTATTGATGCCCAGTCAAATGAAAGCAGCGGATTGTCACCAAGGATTTCCAAGTCCACGGCATAATTAAGAGCGGCACGTATGTATCCGCAATAACCGGCTATTGTCTTTTTCGCCAACGGCTTTTGCGTTGTTCTTGCCTTACGGGTTTCCAAATACTCTATGAATCCCTGCAAGAAATCCTTGTCAACCTCGTAGAGCTTTATACGAGGATTATGAACCTTCAGGCAAACCGACACGGCGTGTACATGATTAACAAGGGAACTGCGTCCTTTTTTTCTTCCAAATTCAGCATATTCATTGAGCCAGTCGATAAGCGGCATTTTGGCTTTGTCCGAAAGAGCCGTCATTGGCTTCTTGTTGGTAATGTCAAGAATACGCTGTGCTTTGATGGCATTGGCAGCTTTGAGCGTATTGGCATTTCTCTCCTTTGCCTCCTGCGATATTTCAGGGACAAGGAAGAGTTTGAGAAATTCATACCTCCGTTTACGGTCGGTATAAATATCTAAATAGATAGACTGGTTACCGTCCTTAAGCTGCTTGAAGCGGATGCGGACAGGTACCGATTCGGACTTTTTTGTTCTTGCCATTAATTGCCAATGCTTTATTCGTGTGCAAAGGTACAAAAAATAGCTCAAAATGACTAACAAAAAAGTAACATAATTGACCGAAATAACAAAAAATAGCCATCCCTCCTTTAGAAACAAAGCAAAAACAGACATCAGCAAACCATTGTAAATAAAGGATTTTATTCATACTTGCTTATAATTCCTCGCTCGCAAATTTGCCTTTTCACTTTATTTGTCACACAAATGCGTAACATGGCATCATTCTTTCTGTCCATATAAACATAATGTCTCCGATTGTAGTAAAAATGCCATCCCACAGAAGGCAGATGTTCAACATTTCCACATTTCTTCTTGATTTCATTCACGATTTCTTCTTGTTTCATACGCATAAATGTTTTGTTTCAATATTTTATGAGTATGAAATAAGTTTTGTAACCTTTTCTATCACCAAATAAATGCGTTCGCACCAATATATTTGTAAACATGCCTCTTCAAAATCATTGAAAAAGAAGACCATTCAAACTATCTCATATATTTAAGGAAGTATTCCCTAAAACGATAAAAAACATAAGACACGGCAAGTAATAAAATTGCATGAAGAAATACAAAAGCTACAGTTGTTCCCGTCACAATCCCATTTCCCGCTGTTTTGGTGCAATAAAAAAAGACATATGTACAGGCATGGCATCAGGCTTGTACACATAGAAGAAAACAACAGACAATTGGAGCTGTTTCTATAAATATCTTATCCCGAACCCGCGTATTTATGCAATCAACATCTAAGAAGTAACCACTATAAAAACATTTTTTCAAATCAATCCAACATTATAAATGCCGCCCAAAGGAATGGGTCTGGATATTTACTGCGGACTATGGACTTTGTTTGTTCAAAAGCCTTGTGCTTGTCCCAGTCGCACTCTTTAGATGAAAGTTGCTCATAGAATGTCACCATGAAGTCGGTCGTCACTTTATCGCTGACACTCCATAATGCCATGACAATAGTGCCTACACCTGCTTTCTTGAAAGCACGCTGCAAGCCATATAAGCCTTCAGAGGTTGCCTTACCCTGACCAGATTGACAAGCTGAAAGAACCACCAAATCCGTAGTACTCAAATCCAAACGTGCGATGTTATTGGCCGTAAGGATTCCGCCAAGCACACCTTCAGGCAGAGGTTTACCCAGCCATGCCGTATTGCCGCCACTTAGTACAAGACCGGAAAGCAACATGGCATCGGTATATCCTCTCAAATAGTCCACGTCATTTGCACGGTCTGGCGTATAATAGAATCCATGCGTGGCAATCTGCAATATCTTCGGAGAATTGCCGTGCATGCTCAGGAAAGACTCTTCCGTACCCTCCATGTCCATACGTGGAGTGACCTGCCATTGTTTTGCCTTCAAAATGCCTTCAATCTTAATGATTTCCTCTTTTGAGCCAGGTAGTTCATGGAAGACTGAATCGCCTCGTACCATGTCTCCACGCATCACCATCAGGTCTGATAAATCATATTTCTTCGCCTCACACACCATCGTTGTAGGTTGCAGGTCATATTTTAAACCACCATATAATACTGCCGTTTGAGGCTTGGCAGCTAATGCCTCACTACGTTTCTTTAAAAGTTCGCGTGCCGAAGACAATCTCACAAAGTTGTAATGATCGCCTAACAAAGAGCCATCTGAGAGCGGTAATGATTCCAGTGATACTTGGAACAACAGTTGTGACGGCACATAATAAATGGTTGACCCTTCCGCAACATGTTCTTTCAACGGGTCCCATAACAATTTCAGTATCTCTGGTGCATAATCTTCATCGTAATACATATCTGGACGAACTATACCCAATGAGTCTATCTGGTTTTCTGCAAAAAGTGTCTTAAGCAATGGATATTCATCCGTCTTGTTTATTATATAGGCGGCATACCTGCGTCCCTTTGTCTTGGAAACAAAGTCCGTAAAGTCTATCAGTACTTCATTTGGTTTCATTGCCTGCTTGATGGCATTGTAGTCAACATCCATAAATCCAGTGATACTGCCAAAACTGCGACAACGCTCAGACAGGCGTGTAGCGATGCGGTCTGCCCGTTGCGACATGCTCAATATGCTGTCTGCATGATGCTGGTAATCCTTTTCCCATTCCTTTATTTGGTTCTTCATCAATGACAGCCGCATATAGTCGCGCATATCCTCTTCAGAGCCCTCCTTCTTTACCACATCTACCAATGACCGTTCTGATTCAAGCAGGAAAGCCTTTGACATTACAAGTGCGTCATAGCAACTCTGTGTAAACTGTGTCTGGTAGAGTTTTGCCTGCAGTGCATATGGCGTCATATTCATAAAGAACGATGATACAGGGTTCCAAAAACTTGTCCTTTCTTCAGCGTTCATGTAGGGGACACGTTCCTTTATCAAATTTTTCAACCTCGTTGTTGCCTGCATATAGTTCTTACATCCCTCATCAATATGCCCTGCAAATCCATTGGCATTGGCAAGGTAGTTCAAGGAATTGATATATTCCATGCTACTTTCGCCATATATATTACGAATATTCTCCGCATACTGTTTGTAGTGTTGTTCCATCTCAACATAACGTCCAAGTTGATATTCCATGCCGCCTTTCAACGCCAATAAAGACGTTCTGTCACCATCTAATATGCTATATTGTATGCCCAACATTTCGTCTGCCTTTTGATAATCCTTTAATGCGGCTGCATAATTATTGAACGCAGCATGACAACGAGCACGTGTCACATAATAATTACAAAGTTCTTTCGTCTCGGTAATCTTTTCCGCTCCTTTGAATAGTGAATCAATACAGGCAAAGCAATTCGTCTTGTCATCTTTTAACCTATAGATATCTGCCAGCGGCATATATGGCATACTATATCCTGCGGCATCTGCACTATAGTTGGACTGATACTCGACAAGGGCTTTTTCCCCGTATTCCAAAGCGTGGTCATAATCTCCGTTTGCTATATACAGACTGCGAAGCTTTGCGTATATAACATATCTGTTTATTTGGTTTGTACCTACATTTACCCTTTCAGCAATACTCTTCCCTCTCATATACCACTCTTCAGCCAACTTATACAAGCCCGTTTCTTTTGCCTCGTCTCCTTTCTGTAGATAGTAGTCATATCTGGTTTTCTCATCTCCTGCCGCTTCAACTAACGAATCCATAGATGCTGTGCAAAAACGGACTATTTTCATATCTCCTGTAGAAGTTCCAAATGACCATAATGACTTTAATATGTCCATCTGGTCTGACACTTTCCCGTTTTTCTTTGCCAATGTCAGAGCCTGTACATATGCCTCTTTACACCCCGTGAAATCATAGAGATAGTTCTTGACTGATGCAATTGCCTTCAGTACGGATATCTTATATGAATCGATGCCTATTTTACGGAAACCCTCCAATGCCTGCTGATAGCAGTTCAAAGCCTCTTCAAATCTCTGTGAAGAGAAACAATCAACACCTTCAATATAAAATGACTGATACAGTCGGGGATAGACATATTGAGCCAACTTCTCATCTGCATACGGTTCTATCTCATACAGAATATCTCTTCCCAGTCTATAATCATTTTTCTTTTCCCAATTTGGTTTGATTAGTCCTTTTGCATACAGATATCCATTTGTGACATATAGCTTGGCAATATCCTTTTTTTCGACATCGTTAATATTTCCTTGTATCAGTTTCTTTGCCAGTAGATATGCATCTTTGTGTCGTTTAAGATTTTCAAGGCATTTGCATGCCATTGTCTGACTGCATACATACACTTGTCTCTCCGCTTCTGTCCTCTGTAGTTCTGTGTTCTTTCCCACAACCAGAAAAGCGTCAAGGGCCTCTGCCTGTCTGTTGGCTTTGTTAAGTTCAAAAGCCAAGTTCATTTTCTCAACTACTTCGGCTTCGGAAAGGGATTGGGCATTCATCTGCATTTGGAAGCACAACAGTGCGATGCATATCAATAGTTTCTTATTCATCAGCGGAGTCCTTTCTGTCTATGTTTGAGTAAATTGTGTCATTCTCAATTGTGTCTGCTGGTGTTGCACCAACTTCGTCATAGATTTCATCATCACCACGAACATTATCCTTGGGTCTTCCCGTAAAGCTTGGAAAAGAGTTGTTGTTACCCCCATCAAAGATGCCGTCATTGCCACGTATCTGCTCCATTGGATTGCTATTGGAGGCATCATTCACGAACATCGGGTGTATGGCAAAGAAGCCTACTACAAGCACAGCTGCCACACCTGAAATCCACAGCCATATTTTCTTTTTTGACCGCCCTGGCCTTTCTGCCTCCATTGGAGCCGAACAATAACATGCTGCATCAGTACCGGTTGAACGCATTGCTTTGGCTCTCCGTTCCTCTTCATACTGTTGCTGGGACTGGGTCAATGCCTGTAGTTTCTCCTCACGGCTGCGGATGGAGTCTTTCACATTCTGTGTAAACTCCAGTTGTTCCTTCTTCTCATTATCTTGTTCTACCTCACGCAAGAACATTGTCTTTTCGGAATCATTCATGCGGTTAAGCAGGTAGTTGTCTATTCTGTCTTGAAACTTTTCGTCCATATCTGTTGTCTTTTATGAATTCAGCTTTCTCATATAGATTTCTCTCGCAGACTTGCGCAAAGCGTTCAAACACTTGTTCTTTTTTGTCTTTAGAGCATCATAAGACGCTATTGTCGGCATTTCTTCAAGTATAACCTCCAGTTTCTTCTCCTCGTAATAGAATTTGGTAAGTATTTGGCTGCACCGTGGTGACATGTGGGATATGACATCGGCTATTATTTCGAGCATCATGTTCTCACCCGAATCATATAGCATATCAATGTACTCATTGGGATTGAATCCTTCTTCTCTTATTAAACGCCCCAATTCTGTCTCAGGATCTGCGTAGACAGGATGTTCCCGTCCATATTCCAGATATTTGTTTCGGGCAATGCTCATAAAGTAGGTGAGGATGCTGCCGCTTAGGGGCTTGTTGTCTTTCCCCATCACGACACCATCCTCCACATATATCTTTTTTCTTTCGATATTCTCCCAAAACGCTATGAACGTATTTTGTAGAATCTCTGCTGCCGCCTTCTCGTCTGCAAAGAACACACCCCTGTAGTTATCCCAAAAGTAGTCGGCGCAGTATGCGTATAGCTCATACTGCGTTAGCCGCCTTTTGTCTGCGATACCCGCTACAAGACGTGCTTCATTCTCTTGTATGGGTGCCCGGAATTGTATTGTTTTTGCCATTATCGTATGATGTCTGTTATGTTATATCTGTTAGTCTCACCGGTAAGGACAGGACGTTGTGGCCTGCTACCGGTATTCTTGTTCATGAACATCCTGAGTTGCCGCATGAAACTGTTATTGTCCCCATTCGGTATTTCCCGTATCTTTTTGTATAAAGCGTATGTCAATTTTCCAGCGACAGGATTTCTCATCTCTATGTTGACCTGATTGCTTTCACAGGCACTTAATGTAATCCACCTCTCTGCATTAGGCTTCGCATCAGGATTAGCCACATCATCCTTTTTCTCCTCACCTCTGAAGAATGCCATGACAGCTTCAAATATGTCTGTTACACCACGAACCACCTCTTCCTCATTTCCGCGTGTGCCGTCTCCGCTATGACAAGCGTCGATTACAACAAGAATCTTGCCACTGTCACCCACCTTGTTACGGATATTGTTCAGGTATTTGTTTACCTCATCATCCGTGAGATGCTTCTCGCCCCTGTCTTTAGCACATGGGCTACGGTAAGCATCGTAAGGAATCCAGCATTCGTCCAAACCATCTGACTCGTCATTATGAACATCTCTCATCTGCTGACCGTGTCCAGAATAATGAACATATACAATATCGCCTGTCTTGCACGATTTCGCCAACCTATTGAATGCATTGACAATTTTTGCTTTGGTTGCCTGTTCATCTTTCAGCTTAACGATAGACGTAAATCCTGAATTGTCCAGCATTTCCAGCACATAGGGCATATCCTTGTCCCCGTTAATTTTCGCCCATGCCTTATCCTCTTGCTGCCCTAAACAAATCACAAGTGCCCTTTTTGTCTGTGCTTGCATAGCCAGAGACAAAAAGAGCACCATTGTCAGTGCTGGTAATATTCTTAACAGATTATTCATCACATAATCACCATTTATTTAGTAATGTGTCCTATATGCATGTCCGCAGTTACGGCAAGTCTCACCGCGTCCTTCGAACTCTTTACATTTACAACCACTTTGCCCACAGCGTCCAAATCCTTGTGTGTCACCACGAGCCACTTCCGTTGTATCAGTTCCTAAACTGTCTTCGGCAACAGATTCTTCCATTTGCACTTCCTCTTCCTGTGCCTTGTCTGGTGTCTTACTGTTACCACATGCAATAAACATCGAAGCGCAATATGCGATAACAAATGTTCTCTTTATCTTCTTCATTGTCTTTTACCCTCGTTCGTGTCGGGCACAACTTCTAATAGGCTTGCCCTATTTTATAAACACCAAATCCCCAAGTTCTGCATCGGGAATTTTTTGATTAGAACTAATTAATACTTTTGTTGAATACAAAGCGACTCACAGTTACAATTATTGCTATAATACTCCAAAGAGCATTTTTGGCATTAAAACCACAGGTTGTACCCTCTCGATTATAGTGAGAGCGTCTATAACGATAATCACTGTCATAATCCATCCGATGTTTACAAGATGAGAGAATTAAGACTATTCATTGTGAACCGATTGTAAGTTTACTCCTAAAAATCAAAGATTAATTTAATAGTGCCAGTGTGGGTATATTCAGCATCGTCATCCGATGAATAACTCACTGCTGTAATATTACCAGAAGAAATATTGGGAACAATCCACTTTAATGTGGAATTTCCGAGATCCAAAGTTTTATGCTCGCCATCAGGAAGAGTCAGATAAACTTCTGTTTCACCATTACTGGGCGTATAAGTGATTTGGACCTCGTCACCAGGAGACACAAAAAGTTCGTTGCTAACTTTTGTAACCGATACACTCTCCTCACCATTAATTGTAATTGACGTGCTTATATTCACTGAAATTCCTCCAGTTACAGCATTATCATTGTTAGTGAGATTGACAGCTGTAATAATGAGGTCATTGGCTACAATTTCATTTTTATCGCCATCGCCACAACCTGCAAGCAAAAGGCTAGAGACGACAAATCCAAATAAGATAAATAATTTGTTCATACACCAAATACCCTAATCCGTGTCGGGCACAACCATTAAAATTAAATATATCTTTTATGCACACAGACAACTAAAGGTAACCCTTTCTCCTCGTTTATATTTATATACGGGGCTAAGTCTGAGCAATTTTAATCGTCCAATTGAACACCGATTATGTATTTCTATCACTTATTCAACATTCCAGTAATAAGACTATCTTTTGGACGTCTGATTTTGTTGTTTACTAAAAACAACCGCCATAGCGGTTGAAATATTTATTACTCAATAGTTTCTACATCACCATTTTCAACTGTTCCGTTTCCTAGTATGGAATATTTTACGGATAATTTTTTTTCAATATACAAATCCGAATATTTTCCTGAATGTTTACCGTAAAATTCCACTAAAATGAAATGGTCGCCGGTTGCTAAATCTTCTGGTTTCAATTCATATTCAAGTTCATATGGAAGACTCCTAACTCGGCCTATTTCTGTATCATCAAGGCTATATACAATTGTGTAGGTACAATTATCATTTTCACCAAAAATAGGATAAATATTCAATATCCCATCTTCTATAACGAAATGAAGGCTTTGAATGTTTGATACAACATTTTCTTCCTTTTCACAACTAGAAAAAGCAAATAGATAAATAATAAT
>JAUNIV010000431.1 GCA_030523385.1 Bacteroidales bacterium
AATCTTCTGCGAAGCTGTTTCATCGACCGATATAGGTAAAATGAATTTATTGGTTTCCTCGCAAAATTCTATCTGGTCTTTGAGGAAAGGCATCTTTTTATACATTCCTTTGTCCAGCATTTCTGAAGTCACATCGTTTAGCGACATGGTTATCTTCTGATACTTATTATATTGAAAATAATCATTCTCTTCCAGACGGTTATTCTTCTTATGCGCTATGACTTTCTTCATCATCTCCACTGCCGGATTGTTTTTGCGGGAGTATTTCTCTCGTTTGGGCTTTACCACCACTTCATCCAGCACGATGTCATCGGGACGCATCTTCACGTTCAGAGTCTTTGTCACACCGGGAATTATCTTGATTACCTTGGTCACATAGCCCACTGCCGAGAAGGTTATGGCATTCCATTCGTTACGGGTTTCAATGTTGTAACGACCGTCATCGTCCGTAATGGTACCTACTCCTTTTCCATCATAATACACAGCTAAATAAGGTATCGCTTCGTTTGTCAACGAGTCTGTTACAACGCCTTGTATTCGCTGAGCCGATACCGAAATGCAGCAGCCAAGCAACAAAAACAATAGGAATGACTTGATATATTTTGCTTTCATTCTTTCTTATCGTTAGTCTAAATTGAGGTGCAAATTTAAGAATTAACTTAAAAAGAAGTTGCTAATATAAGCTAATAATTACAGAAATCTTATATATAGACCAGTAAATAGGTAAAATGTAACAACCAGTACGACAAATGCAAATGAATTTTTGAACAGTTATATAGCATATTATTGACCAAAAAGCACTACTTTTGCAGCCAACAACCAGTAAAAGAAAGATAAGATGTCCAAAATGCGATTTTATGCTCTCCAGGAACTGGCCAACCGACGCCCTGTCAACGTTGACTATCCTTCGGAGAAACTATCCGATTATTACGGCAACCATGTATTCGACCGTAAAAAGATGCAGGAATATCTGCCCAGTGAAGCCTACAAGGCAGTGATAAACGCCATCGAAAAAGGAACTCCCATCAACCGCGAAATGGCTGACATGATAGCCAACGGCATGAAGAATTGGGCCAAGACTTTCCGTGTGACCCATTACACGCATTGGTTCCAACCGCTGACCGACGGAACTGCCGAAAAGCACGACGGCTTTATAGAGTTTGGCGATGACGGCGATGTGATAGAACGTTTCTCAGGCAAATTGCTCATACAGCAAGAACCGGATGCATCCAGTTTTCCGAACGGCGGCATCCGCAATACCTTCGAAGCACGAGGCTACACGGCGTGGGATGTTTCTTCGCCCGCATTTATCGTAGATAGAACCCTTTGTATTCCCACCATATTCATCTCTTACACAGGAGAGGCACTGGACTACAAGACACCTCTGCTGAAAGCTTTGGGAGCAGTGGATAAAGCGGCGACCGAAGTGTGCAAGATGTTCTGTCCCGAAGTGAAGCGCGTGTATGCCAATTTAGGTTGGGAACAAGAATATTTTTTGGTAGATACCGCATTATACAATGCACGTCCGGACCTTTGCCTCACAGGCCGCACGCTGATGGGACACTCTTCGGCCAAAGACCAGCAGTTGGATGACCACTACTTCGGCTCCATCCCGCCCCGCGTTACGGGTTTCATGAAAGAGTTGGAACTGGAATGCCACAAGTTGGGCATACCCGTAAAGACACGCCATAACGAAGTAGCTCCCAATCAGTTCGAGCTGGCTCCCATCTTCGAAGATGTAAACTTGGCCAATGACCACAACCAGTTGGTAATGGACTTGATGAAGCGCATCGCCGCCAAACACAACTTCACCGTGTTGCTGCACGAAAAGCCTTTCAAGGGAGTGAACGGATCGGGAAAACATAATAACTGGTCACTCTGCACCGACACGGGCATCAACCTTTTCTCGCCTGCCAAAACTGCGGAAGGCAACATGCTGTTCCTCACCTTCATTGTCAATGTGCTGATGATGGTTTACAAGAATCAAGACCTGCTGAG
>JAUNIV010000031.1 GCA_030523385.1 Bacteroidales bacterium
ACCTTCCTATTTCTGTAGAGTTTGCATAAAAAAATCACACCTTTAGGTATTTCCATTAACTATGTGTATTGCTTTCATGTCCAAAGCAAGTTATCTTCCCAGTTAGCAGGAAAGCCCATAGCATCTGCATCTATATGAGGATATTTTGCAAGTAACGTCTTGAAACGACTTGCAAAGGTATTATTCGGGTTGACTGTTTGCAGGAAGTACAAAATAATGCCTAATACATAGTAAACCCGCTTTGTATCACGTGGGATTTCAATGAATGGCAAATACGTACGTCTGGGTATCATAGCATTGATGCCGAGCCTACGATTCCATAAACGACTATGATGGGCACAAATGTTACGCACATATACAATCGAATGTAACCATGATTCCATGACAGTGTCAGATAAGCCATAGAATCTTGCAAACTGACGACGTGCTTGCCCTGCATTAAGATAACGATACATCATGGATAGTGTTCCAAATGAACTCACCTCAAAAGTCATCCATGTCGGAGGAAATGGATTTGAGTAATTGCGCCGAAATGCCACTATTGCATCGTCATCACTACGATGTAGTTCTTCCGAAAGACTGTGTAATAATGATGCATGACGATTAACATCCCGAAAATTCAGAGCATTCTCAAACCAATATATGCCCGCTGCATTGCCCATGACCAAAGATAATTGTGTACGAAAAGAGACTTCTATTTTCTCTAATTCCGAACAAACCATTTTCCTTAATTCTGCGTCAAACCTGTAGACATTATATGCATCTTCAAATGTAGAAGCGTCCTTAAATCGATTGCCTTGATGCTGTCTGAAAGGTTTAAGATAGCTCTTCATTCTGAACATACTGATATTTTCTAACAAGTGCATTGCCCGCCTCTCATTTTGAAAAGACAAGCCTTCTGATTTCAAGAGACGAACTTGCTCATCAACAGAAATCTGTGGTTGGTTATATAACTGCGATACTATATCCATAAAAAGAAAAAACTTACCCTGAGCGCGCTGTTCTTAAGGGAAGCGGGGTAAGTATGTTACTGCAAAGGTAATACTTTTACCTAAAACATGCAAAAGCAGTGAATAAATTTTATTGGTACATAATTATTCCGATACTCTCTTACCGGCTAATCTCCTTCCCCAATTCCTGCCAGTCCGTAATGCCTTTATCCAGATTATATACTTTATAACCTTTCTCTACCAATATCTTGGCAGCATTGCGGCTGCGCCTGCCACTCTTGCAATACACAGCTACGGGATGTTCCTTTTGCAAAAGCTCGTCGGCATTGGCGGCAAAATCCTTATCAAGTATGTTGATGTTGATGCTGCCCGGGATGTGACCTTCCGAATACTCGGCTACGGTGCGCACATCAACCAGTTGGATGTCCTTGTCTTGAATAAGTGCTTCGAACTGATCGGCCGAAAGGTTCTTGAATTTATCTGCCTTCTTTCCAGTGCATGCCCATAACCCTAAGGAAAAGGCACAGATGAAGAATATGAAATAAATGGTCTTGATCATAAGGGTGTATTTTTTTAGTTTCTGTTCTTATTTAATAAAGGTATTCGCGTTCGGTCATTCCTTCCTTGTAGGTGTTCAGGCGGAACACAATCTTGTCTCCTTCGCGGAGCACATCGCTGTATGCCCACAGGGGAACCGACAGATAGACACGCTGGTCGAATCCTTCGACGTCGTTGTTGCGGTCGTGATACAGCGTCAGCCGAAGGACGTGGCTGCCGTCTGTGTTTGTTTCCACAGCATCTTCCACGAAATCATAGGCGTGCTTTTGGTCTTTCACCTTGACCTGCAGAATCAGATTCAAGTAACGGCCGCTGCGCCAAATGCTTTGTATGGCCACGGGGTCGGTCTTGATTTCGCCAAACCTTTCTGCCGGGCGGGGAATGGGCGATGTGACTAACTTCGTGTTATACAGCATGACCTCCCGCTCCGCCTCTTCCACGGAAGTTAGCGGGGCATACATGGTGACGGTGCGATAAACGGTGTCGGGCGCCAGGCCGTCCAGTCCCGTGCGCGAACGGATATTCCACTTCACGCCCTCGTCCGTTATCAAGTAACGCGCCGTACCCGTATCATCCGTTTGCAGGTCAATCACGTCTGTGAGCACATTGGGGTACTCATACGCATCTTCACCGCATGCCGACAGAAGCAGAGGAAGCACCAACAGCCAAACGACAAATCTCATTTTCATCCTTGAATGGCTTGCAGGTGGTTCTTCAGCGGATTGGCGTACATGGTGAGTATGCACCGGCGCAAGAATGCGTCATCCTTCTGGGGCAGGTCAATCTTGGCTATCTGTCCGGCTATATAGGCTTCGAAGCGTGCTTTCTCCTCATGATTGTATTGGGAGATGAAGCGATCCTCGCCCGTCAGCAGGTCGTATGCCACGTAGTTGCCGGGATAAAAACGATAGTTGCCATGTATGTGGCGGTCTATGGTTTCGGAGATGGCGGTGAAGAGTTCCGTCTTTGGCAAACGGCGTTCGCGCAAAGCATCCAGTTCGTCGTTCAGGCAGGCTGCGGTGTGGAAATGAATGCGTCCTTTGTAGCCATAAAGTCCGGTCTGCATGTTGACGAGGTCGTCTTGCTGGCTCTTCTGGAATTGGGCATCATCCCGTTTCTGTTGCAGTTCTTTGGCTTTCAGATAATCGCAGGGGTCGTATTCATAGGAGATGGACAGAGGAACGATGTTCAGTTCCTTCAGTCGGTCGATGGCATCGCCTTCGCCTCCCATTGCCATCATCTTCAGCACACTGTCTTGGGTACGGTCGTCTGAGTCTTTGGCACGTCCCTGACGCTGGGCTATCCACAGGTTCTCATGTTTCTGGGTCAAGGCAAAGTGCATGTAGCGCGACATCAATGCCGAAGCCTCCAGCTTTTGGCGCAGGTTGAGTCCGCGGCGCACAATGAAGGACTTGTTGATGCGCACCAGCTTCTTAATCCACGGATAAATGAGCAGGTTGTCGCCAATGGCTATCTCCACCGTGTTCATGCCGTTGTCTATCAGCAGGATGGACAGGAAAGCAGAATCAAGGATAATGTCTCGGTGATTGGAGATGAAGGTATAGTTCTTTGTCTTGTCCGTCAGGGCAGAGCCGTCGAAGGTCAATCCGGCAGCGGTCTTCTTCACCAAATCCCACAGCAAGTCGTAGAAAAAGGTTTTCTGAAACTCCAGGTTGTCTTTGCAATGCCGCATCTTCATGGCCAGCATTTCAAAAGGCACATTGGGTACGACTGCCCCTACCACCGCCTTGAATGCAGGATCGGCAATCAGTTCTTCACAGATTTGCGGTAACTCCTCGGGAGTGTACGGACGAATCTCGTCAAATTCAGCGGGTATGCTCATAATGTAATAGAATTGAAGGTCCTACGTATTAATTAAACTTGTTCTCTATAATGTCTGTCATTACATCTTTTATGTCCAGGCCAGCGGCACGCACTTGCTGGGGGATAAAGCTCGTGGCGGTCATGCCCGGAGTGGTGTTTATCTCCAGCAGGTTCACTTTCTCGCCTTCGGTAATGATGTAATCAATGCGTATCAGTCCCGAACAGCCCAATATGTCGTAGATGGCCGAAGTGAGCAGGCGCACGCGCTCGGCTGTTTCTTCGGGGATGCGTGCGGGGGTGATTTCCTGCGATTCGCCGTTGTATTTCGCCTTATAGTCGAAGAACTCGTTGGCGCTCACCACTTCGGTGATGGGGAATACCACTTCTTTGGTACGGGTCTTGTAGCATCCGCAGGTTATCTCTGTTCCTTTCATGAAGGCCTCTATCATCACTTCGTCACTTTCCTTGAAGGCTTTCTCGATGGCGGGTTGTATCTCTTCCTTAGTCTTTACCTTGCTCACGCCGAAGCTGGAGCCTCCTGCATTGGGTTTGATGAAGCAAGGCAAGCCTATCTTGTCGATAACTTCCTCGTCGGTGATTTCAAATCCCTGACGGACAATCAGTGAATCGGACACACGGATGCCGAAACCTTTCAGGTATTGGTTGCAGGTGAACTTGTTGAAGGTCACGGCCGACTGCAATACGCCGCAGCTGGAGTAAGGCATTCCTATCAAGTCGAAGTAGCCTTGCAGGATGCCGTTCTCGCCCGGTGTGCCGTGTATGGTGATGTAGGCGAAATCGAATGTCCGCTTCTCTCCTCCTTCGGTGAAGCTGAAGTCGTTGCGGTCTATCGGTGTTTTGGTTCCGTCGGGCAAGACAACTTCCCAACGGCGACCTTCCATCTCTACAATATAAAGGTTATAACGCTCTTTGTCCATGAAAGAGTAGATTCCCTGCGCGCTGCGCAAAGAAACTTCCAGTTCGCTGGAGTCTCCTCCAGCCACTATGGCAATGGTACGTTTCATCATTCTTCTCTGTTGCTAATATAGTTTCTCCACTTGTCTATCAGGCGCGTCATGTCTTCGGGCAGAGGGGAGGTGAAGAACATCTCACGCCCCGTGCGAGGATGGACAAAACCCAACGTCATGGCATGAAGTGCCTGACGGGGACAGGTCTCGAAACAGTTGTTTACAAATTGTTTGTATTTACTAAAATGGGTTCCTTTCAGGATTTCGTGTCCTCCGTATCGTTCGTCATTGAACAAGGTATGTCCGATGTGTTTCATGTGGACACGTATTTGGTGCGTGCGTCCGGTTTCAAGCACGCATTCCACCAATGTGACATAACCCAACCGTTCCAGCACCCGATAGTGTGTCACGGCATGCTTTCCTTGCGTAGGGTCGGTCATGACGGCCATCTGCATCCGGTCTTTGGGATTCCGCCCGATGTTGCCTTCGATGGTTCCTTCGTCTTTCTCTACCGTGCCCCACACCAGGGCGTTGTATTTCCGTTTGGTGGTTTTGTTGTAGAACTGTATGCCGAGGTTGGTTTTGGCATCGGGGGTTTTGGCTACCACGAGCAGTCCCGACGTATCTTTGTCGATGCGGTGCACCAGTCCCACCTGCGGGTCGTTCGGGTCGTAATCGGGATTGTCACGCAGATGCCAGGCTATGGCATTTACCAACGTGCCGTGGTAATTGCCGCATCCCGGGTGCACCACCAGTCCGGCAGGTTTGTTGATGACCATCAGGTCATCGTCCTCATACACCACATCTATCGGTATGTCTTCGGGGATTATATCGTTGTCGTAGCGCGGACGGTTCATCATCACCGTCAGCACATCGCAGGGTTTTACCTTATAGCTGCTCTTCACGGGTTTGCCGTTGGCCATCACATAGCCCGAATCGGCTGCTTTCTGGATGCGGTTGCGCGATGAGTTCACCAACCGTTCGAACAGATACTTGTCTATACGTACGGGCGACTGGCCCTTGTCCACCACCACCCGGAAATGTTCATAAAGCTCGGCAGGGTTTTCTACCACTGCCTCCACATCGTCCAGCGAATCGTTTATGTCATCCAAATATTCTTCCGTCATTGTTGTACTTTGTATGGTTGGATAAGGGTTTAGAACCACGATTCGTCTATCACGGGAGTATCGTCCATGCCGCCAGCACCTTCTATCAGCAGCGAATCACCCGGCAATGTTTTGTCGCCGTTGCCCACTGTGAGAGTCACCAAAGCTTCGCTCGGAATCTTTTCTCCCGCCTTCAGTTCACGTCCCCGGTATTTCACGCTATACACCCAGTCCTTCTCGCCGTTGATGTATTCCGGTTCAGTCAGTTTGAATCCCAACGCACGCAGCTTGGCTTCCGCCTGACGCAAGGAGCTGTTATCCATCACATCGGGCATGGCCACTTGGGGCGCACTGTCGGCATTGATGGTGAGATAGACCGTCCGTCCCTCCTTCACCTTAGAGCCTCCCGAAGGATTCTGTTCCAATATGGCTCCGGGAGCCGTCCCCTTCACATAGCTGGAATCTACAACTGCCGATTTCAGCTGTTGCTTACTGAGGATGTCCTTTGCCTGCGATACGTTCATTCCTTTTACATCGGGCACCACCACGGCTTCACCGTGCAGGGTGTAACTATCCAGCCATTGCAGCGTCACGAGCGGAGCTGCAATGACAACTATCAGCATCAGGACCAGGTTTATCCAGAAGAAGCGGTTATTCTTGAATGAAAAGAATTCCTTGAATGTTATCATATACCTATTATATAATGTTCGGGACAAAGATACGGTTTTTCTGTGAAACCACACAAGCCTCATCCCTACAAAAGTTTAAATGCCTTATAAATAAGACTTTCTGCGACATTTCTTCCGTTTTATTCGTCTTTTATCCGGATTTTCCGTAATTTTGCCGCCCGAATCAAAACAAACAGATAATTATGGCAGCAAAACCAAGCATTCCTAAAGGAACGAGAGATTTTTCGCCCGTGGAAATGGCGAAACGAAACTACATATTCAATACCATCCGCAATGTGTTCCACCTCTTCGGCTATCAGCAGATAGAAACCCCTTCGATGGAGAACCTGTCCACACTGATGGGGAAATATGGCGACGAGGGAGACAAACTGTTGTTCAAGATACAAAACTCGGGTGATTACTTCAATGGCATTACCGATGAGGAACTGCTGAGCCGCAATCATGTCCGCCTGGCAAGCAAATTCTGCGAGAAAGGTTTGCGTTATGACCTGACCGTGCCTTTCGCCCGCTACGTGGTGATGCACCGCGATGAAATCAGCCTTCCTTTCAAGCGTTATCAGATTCAGCCCGTATGGCGTGCCGACCGTCCGCAGAAGGGACGTTACCGCGAGTTCTATCAGTGTGATGCCGATGTGGTGGGCAGCAACTCCCTGCTGAATGAAGTAGAACTGGTGCAGATGATTGACAAGGTATTCCAGAAGTTTGGAGTACGGGTGTCTATCAAGATAAACAACCGCAAAATACTGACAGGCATAGCCGAAATCATAGGCGAAGCCGACAAGATAGTGGACATCACGGTAGCTATCGACAAGCTGGACAAGATAGGTCTGGACAACGTGAATGCCGAACTGGCATCCAAAGGTATACCGCAGGAAGCCATCGACAAGCTGCAACCCATCATTCTGCTGAGCGGAAGCAACGAAGAGAAACTGGAAACGCTTAAAACCGTACTTGCCTCCAGCGAAACAGGGCTGAAAGGTGTGGAAGAAAGTGAGTTTATCCTGAAAACCGTTGCCGCATTGGACGTGAAGAGCGAAGTGGAACTGGATTTGACACTGGCTCGCGGACTGAACTATTACACCGGTGCCATATTCGAGGTGAAGGCACTGGACGTACAGATAGGCAGCATCAGCGGTGGTGGCCGTTACGACAACCTGACAGGTGTGTTTGGCATGAGCGGCATGTCGGGCGTAGGCATTTCCTTTGGTGCCGACCGCATCTTCGACGTATTGAACCAGTTGGATTTGTACCCCAAAGAAGCCGTAAACGGCACTCAATTATTGTTCGTGAACTTCGGTGACGCAGAAGCAGCTTACTGCCTGCCCATCGTGGAAAAGGCCCGTGAAGCCGGCATCCGTACCGAAATCTATCCGGATGTAGCCAAAATGAAGAAACAGATGGGATATGCCAACGACAAGCAGATTCCGTTCGTGGCCATCGTCGGCGAAAACGAAATGAAAGAAGGCAAGCTGACGCTGAAGAACATGACGACAGGCGAGCAGTCGATGGTAACACCCGAAGAACTGCTGACAACAGTAAAAGCCTGCTAAGAAGGATAGACTATCTTCTCCAATATCCCATTCAGATAAGCAATGGCGATGCCATAGTTGGTCATAGGTACGTGCTGAATCCGCGAACGTTCGATGCGGTTCAGCACGTACTTGCGATTGAACATGCAGGCACCGCAATGGATTATCAGGTCATACCCGCCTAAGTCTTCGGGGAAATCCGTACCGGATACAATATCAATCTGCAACCCCTCTCCTACCCGTTTGCGAAGCAGACGAGGCAGCTTCACCCGTCCGATGTCTTCCGACAAGGGAGCATGCGTACATGCTTCAGCTATCAGCACACGCGACTGCGGGGTCAGCCTTCCTATGGCCGAAGCCCCTTCTATAAAATAAGGTATATCCCCCTTATAACCGGCCATCAGTACGGAGAATGAGGTAAGCAGGCTGTCTGCCGGCTTCTGCTCATACACCGTGTGAAACACTTGCGAGTCGGTGATAATGAGTTTGGGAGAACGGGAAAGAGCTTGCAGAGTGGCACGGAGGCAATCGGTAGTGCAACTCATCACGGAACATTTCTTGTCCAACAATTCACGCAGCGTCTGCACCTGCGGCAAAATAAGCCGTCCTTTGGGAGCCTGTATGTCTTGCGGCATGACCAGCAGCACCAGGTCACCCTCTTGTACCAGATTGCCGGTGATGGTCTGCCGACCGAAATCTTCGGGCAACTTCTCCAATAGGACGCGTCGGATTTCTTCCATCCCCTTGCCTGCTTTGGCACTGACCAAAAGCGGTTTTTGTCCGCAGGCTTCCTCTATGCACCGGAGTGCCTCTTCCGGATGTTCACGTATGTCGGCCTTGTTTACAACCAGCACCACCGGGATATGCCGGGCTTCCAGTTGTTCCATCCATGCTTTCTCTTCCTTCACATCCGTATCCCCACAAATCAGCAGGGCGATATCCGTGCGTTCTATGGCTTTCAGCGTGCGCGATATGCGCAAGGTTCCCAACTCTCCCTCATCATCGAATCCCGGCGTGTCGATAAACAGGCACGGGCCGATGCCATGTATTTCCATGGCTTTCGTTACGGGGTCGGTAGTAGTGCCGGGTATGTCGGACACCAAAGCGATGTCTTGTCCCGTCAGGGCGTTAATCAAAGATGACTTGCCGCTGTTTCGCCGTCCGAAGAGGGCGATGTGCAGTCGGTTGGCGGCAGGGGTGTGTTGCAAGCTCATGATGCTATTTGTCTGTTAAAATCTGAAATCTCGTTTTCCTTCTTCTATCTCTTTCAATCTGCGCATGGCTATCTCGCGGACTTTGGGATTCGGAATACTTTCCAACTCTCTTTCAATCAGGCACAATCCCTTTTCACGCGTGTCTGCCGAAGCATAGTCTTCCAAATATTCTTTCAAGGTCATCAGTGCGTTCGGGGCGCAACAGTTGGCTATCTGTCCCGACTTGACCAATGACATGAAGCGGTCGCCCGTGCGTCCGGCTCGATAACAGGCCGTACAGAAGCTGGGGATATGACCCAATTCGAGCAACCAGTTCACCACTTCGTCCAGCGTGCGGGTATCGCTGATGTCGAACTGTGCAGAGTTTTCTTCCGGCAGTTCGGGGGAGGCATAACCGCCTACGCTGGTGCGTGAGCCGCCACTGATTTGCGAAATACCCAAATCGAGCACCTTACGGCGGGTAGCCGCCGATTCGCGGGTGGATATAATCATACCCGTATAAGGCACGGCAATCCGGATGACTGCCACAATCCGGCAGAAGATGTCATCCGACACGGCATCGGGAAAGTCTTGCGTGGAAATATCCTCAGCCGGACAAATACGGGGCACACTGATGGTGTGCGGACCTACTCCGAATGCAGCCTCCAGATGTTCGGCGTGCATCAGCAGTCCCACGAAATCATAGCGGTAGGTGTTCAGCCCGAACAACACACCCAACCCCACATCGTCTATGCCTCCTTCCATGGCGCGGTCCATGGCTTCGGTGTGCCAGGCATAGTTGCTTTTGGGACCGCGCGGATGCAGTGCCTCATAATTCTCCTTATGGTAAGTCTCCTGAAACAGGATGTAAGTACCTATCCCCGCTTCCTTCAGCCGCCGGTAATTATCCACGGTGGTCGCCGCAATGTTGACGTTCACCCTGCGGATGGCACCGTTCTTGTGCTTGATGCCATAGATGGTGTCGATGGATTCCAGGATGTATTCCAGCGGATTATGAAGCGGGTCCTCTCCTGCCTCCAAAGCCAGCCGTTTATGTCCCATGTCCTGCAGGGCAATGACTTCATTCCGTATCTCTTCCTGCGTCAGCTTCTTGCGCCGGATGGTTTTGTTTTTCAGATGATAAGGGCAATAGACACACCCGTTCACGCAATAGTTGGAAAGATACAAGGGAGCAAACATGACAATGCGGTTGCCATAAAACTTCTGCTTGATTTCCCGTGCCAACCGGAAGATTCTTTCCGTCAGGTCCGGCTGGTCACACTCCAGCAACAAGGCGGCCTCGCGGTGTGTCAGCCCCTTGCATCGGGCTGCCTTGTCGATGAGTTGTTCTATCAGGGCACGGTCACTCTTGTGGGTGCGGGCATAGTCCAGCGTGTCCAGTATTTCATTGTGGTCAATGAATTCTTCTGCTTTCTTTGATGCTGCTTTATACATGATTATAATCTCCTCTTTCTGTTGATAGCCGGTAGCCGATGGCTTCCATCCGCCTTGAGAGTTCCCTCAAGCCTTCGGCTGCTTCGGCACCAAAGGCCGCCTTGCGGTCATACAGGCTATAGTTCTTCCGCTGCTCAGGGGGCGAAAGATTGGGCATCACCACATTGGCACCTGCCAGTATGCCCCGCTCCCGTCCGTCGGGCACGAGGGTGGCCAGTGCCGTGGTAGAAGGAATAAGGGCAGCCGGATGCATCAGCCGGAATATGGACAACAGCTTCAAGGTCATTTCCACACTTCCGGCAGGTTCGGCGGCAAAAGGCGTGGCATGATGGGGGATGAACGGACCTATCCCGATCATCTCCGGATGAAACGCTTCGATAAACAAGATGTCTTCCACCAGGTGTGCAATGGTCTGTCCGGGGGTGCCCACCATGATGCCCGTCCCTGTCTGATAACCTATCTCCTTGAGCCATTGCAGGCACTGCAACCTATATTCCAGCGACATCCCGGCAGGATGAAGCATGCGGTAATGCCGGTCGTTGTGCGTTTCGTGGCGAAGCAGGTAGCGGTTGGCTCCTGCCCGATAGAACCGCTCGTAGGCTTCGCGCGTCTTCTCGCCCAACGAAAGGGTAATGGCACAATCGGGATAGGCTGCGCGAATGGCGGCAATGGTTTGTTCCATCCACTCATCGGTCATGGAAGGGTCCTCGCCGCCTTGCATGACGAAGGTGCGGAAGCCCAACGCATACCCTTCCTTGCAACAAGCCAAAATAGTGTCCCTATCCAGCCCGTAGCGCGCCACCGATGTATTGCTCCTGCGTATGCCGCAATAGTAGCAATCATTGTGACAGCGGTTGCCAATCTCGATAAGTCCCCGGATGAATATACCGTTGCCAAACTGTGCCAAAGCCACTTCTCCGGCCTGTTGCCGCAGATAGTCTGCCACGCTCCTTTCCTCACAGGCTAAGAGCGCGGCATATTCTTCGGCAGACAAGCGGTGCGTCCGACGGAGTTTGTCTATCAGTCGCTTCATCCCCGTTTGTTTCAATATGTCTTCTTCTGCTTGGCCAGTTCCTGAACCAGTTGGCGTTTGCCGTTGTTGCCGCTGTGCGTGCTCGGCCCCGTGATGCAACCTCCCTCGCAAGCCATCACTTCGATGAACTGTCCCGGCACTTTGCCCGTCTTGGCGTATGCACGCAGGGCGGCAATGTTCTTCTTGTTCAAGTCTGAAACCTGTATGGCATTTATCTTGTCGGCCTCCATCTTCAGGAATGCTTTCACTGCGCCCATGACTCCTCCGGCCTGCGCAAATCCGTGAGCCTCGCGCACGGAAGAGAACCCCATGGCGTAGGGCTGTACGATTTCCAAATTGATTTCCAGTCCGTCCAATATAGATGCTATCTCCTCGAATGTCATGACGAAATCCACCGCCTCATCGCGTTGTGCTTCCTTACGCTTGGCCACGCAAGGCCCTACGAACACCACCTTGGCATCCGGATGCTTTTCCTTGGCGATGCGTGCCGCATAATACATCGGCGAGCCGGTGCCGGACACATACTTCTTCATGTCGGGGAGGTATTTGTTTACCAGTTCGATGTAGGAGGGACAACAGGAAGTGGTCATGAACTTTTGTCCTTCTTCCAGCTTCTCCAGCAATTCGTGAGCCTCGTGTTCCACCGTAGCCATGGCTCCCTGCGCCACTTCTATCACATCGGCAAAACCAACCTGTCTGAAAGCGCCATACACTTGCTCAATGGTGGTGCTGAACTGTCCCAATATGGACGGAGCCACCACGGCCACAATCTTTTCGCCTTGGCGGATACGCTCCAGCACATCAAAAGCTTGCGAGATTTCGAAGATGGCACCAAACGGACACGCATTCATACACTTACCGCAATAAATGCACTTACTTTCGTCGATGTGCTCAATGCCGTTTTCGTCCTTACTGATGGCCTTCACCGGACAAGAGTCTTCGCACGGGACGGGGATGTAAACGATGGCGTGATAAGGACAGCTTTTGTGGCAGATGCCGCAACTGATGCAGGTGTCATGGTCTATCCAGGCTTTGCCGTTGTGGGCATGCACGTGCACCGCCCCTTTGGGACAGTTGTACTGGCAGCTGCGTGCCGTACATCCGCGACACAGGTCGGTTATCTCGTAATTCACCTGCACGCATGCCGAACAGGCTTCGTCTATTACGCACATAATATCTTTCTTCGGCATACCGTTTCGGGCGCGTTCCATCGCACGTGCCGCATATTCCGACAGGGGAGTCAATTCATCGGTTTCATCGTTCATGTCCATGCCCAACAACGGGAGGGACTTGTACTTCCACACGGCGCGTTCTTTGTGCACACAGCAACGGCCGGCATGTTTGGAGCGACGAGGACTAAGCTCGATGGGCAGTCTGTCAATTTTCTCTGTCAGTTCTCCGTTCTTCCACAGTTTTACAAGTTCAGTCAATAGCCTGTGGCGGACAATCATAATGTTGTTCGTAAAAGCCATATTGTTTAAAGAAGTTAGTTATTAATGCGAATCAGGAGTTGAAAATCGCTTCTGATTCATGTTTTAAAAGT
>JAUNIV010000032.1 GCA_030523385.1 Bacteroidales bacterium
GCGGGACCCGGGATTGAACCGGGGACCTCATGATTATGAATCATGCGCTCTAACCGGCTGAGCTATCCCGCCATCATGTTTCCTTAAAAAAGACCGCCAAGAGTGGAAGCCTCTCAACAGTCTAAAGATCTCTCTTGGTAGCGGGACCCGGGATTGAACCGGGGACCTCATGATTATGAATCATGCGCTCTAACCAGCTGAGCTATCCCGCCATCATTTCTGATTTGCGGGTGCAAAGATAGAATGATATTTTGAAACTCGCAACATTTGGCGAAACTTTTTCTTGCAAAATCTGTTTTTTCATCAGAATGTCATCGGACGGAAAATATTCTGTCCCTATAGTATATAATATAGGTAAAGAAACAAGCCATGATAAATATGTTGTAAAAATAATAGCATTTATTATGTTGTATAAGAAAATTTGGTTTATTTTGCCACCGAAACTTTAAAGAAAGAAACTATGGGAAAAGAAAAGATTCATCTGGAATTCATGTTGAAAGCAGGTTCGGGAAATATTGTATGGTCTATCATCAGTACTCCGTCCGGACTGGAAACATGGTTTGCAGATAAAGTCACAGCCAAAGACAAAATATTTACTTTCCGATGGGGAAAGACCGAAACACGGCAAGCAGAAGTAGCCAATTTCCGGACTAACAGCTTTATACGCTTCCACTGGCTGGACGATGAAGACCCTAAGACATACTTCGAACTGAGAATGGTATATAACGAACTGACTTCGGACTACATGCTGGAAGTGATAGACTGGACCGAACCAGACGAAAAAGAAGACATGGAAGAGCTGTGGCAGTCGGAAATAGAGAAGCTAAAACGGGTCAGCGGGCTGTAATTCTATAAAAATTTGCAAAACATACGTATGCTCTCCGTTTTTTATGCTAATTTTGTGCCTCAATAAGTTGCACAATACGAAGGAATGCTACGCATAAAAAAGTTAGATATATTCATCCTGAAGAGCTTCCTGATGCTCTTCGTAGGGACATTTTTCATCTGCCTCTTTATCTTTATGATGCAGTTCTTGTGGAGGTATGTAGATGAATTGGTGGGGAAAGGACTGGAGATGAGCGTACTGGCTCAGTTCTTCTTTTATTCTGCCCTTACGTTGATACCGTTGTCACTGCCCCTGGCCATCCTGCTGGCCGCACTGATGACTTTCGGTAATTTCGGCGAGAGGTATGAACTGCTGTCCATGAAAGCGGCGGGCATCCCTTTGCTCCGCATCATACGCCCACTGGTATTGTTCTGCACATTCCTGTGCTGCACCTCCTTTTATTTTCAGAACGTCATTGCCCCCAAAGCGCAGGTGAAACTGCTCACCCTGCTGGTTTCCATGAAACAGACTTCGCCCGAACTGGACATTCCGGAAGGGGTGTTCTACGACGAGATACAGGGATATAATATATATGTAAAGCAGAAAGACCGCGAGACCGGTATGCTAAAAGATGTGCTGATTTATAATTTCTCCGACGGATTCGAGAACGCACACATCATTTGGGCTTCGGAAGGAAAGATGGAAATGACGGCCGACAAACAGCACCTCTATCTGCATCTGTTCAACGGCGAACAGTTTGAGAACCTGAAATCGCAAACCATATCATCCAACAATGTCCCCTATCGGCGGGAGACTTTCCGCGAGAAGCACACCATCATTGAATTTGACGGCGGCTTCAACATGATAGACGGCAGCTTCTTAGGCGACCGTTCGGACAGTAAGAACATGATAGAAATCAGCCACTCCATCGACTCGCTCTCCCATCGGGCAGACAGCATCGGGCGAAACATGTATCATGAAATAAAGACGTCGACCTATCGCGACATCACCCTGTCGCGCACGGACTCCGTGAAGCTGGCAGAGAGCAGCAGCCGCATCAATATAGACAGCCTGTTTACGGCTTACACGCTGGCAGAGAAAGACAAAGTGTTGGGTAGCGCCGCCGACCGCACCGAGGCACTGGCCAGCGAATGGAACATGAAGAGCTATCAGATGACGGAGACCGACAACAACATACGCAAGCATGAGACCGACTGGCACAAGAAAATCACCCTGTCGCTCAGCTGCCTGATGTTCTTCTTCATCGGTGCTCCGTTGGGAGCCATCATACGCAAAGGCGGATTGGGAATGCCGGTGGTCATCTCCGTGCTGATATTCGTCATCTACTACATCATAGACTCCGGCGCCACGCGCGTGGCCAAAAGTGGAGAGATGAACATGGTGTTGGGCGTGTGGATGAGCACCATCGTACTGGCACCCATCGGCATATTCTTCACCTACAAGTCGAACAACGATTCGGTGGTGTTCAATGCCGAAGTCTATCTCAACTTCTTCCGCATGTTGTTGGGACTGCGACCCTCGCGCCATGTGTTCAAGAAAGAAGTCATCATCGAAGATCCGGACTACGTGGGCATACAGCCCCGTCTGGATGCGCTGTGCGACTCGTGCAACGAATATGCCGCCGCACACAGGCTGGCCGGCGCGCCCAACTACATCCGCATCTTCACCAACAAAGGGCATGACAATGCCATAGCCGACATCAGCATGCGGATGGAAGCTATCATAGAAGAGCTGTCGAACAGCAAGGACAGCATCTTGCTGGAGCTGCTCAACCGCTACCCCATCCTATCTACCAAAGCACACAAAAGCCCGTTCGACCGGCAATGGCTGAACATCGTGGCCGGACTGGTAGTGCCCGTGGGACTGTTTTTCTATTTCCGCATCTGGCGGTTCAGCCTGCGGTTGGACAAAGACCTGAAGAACATTGTCCGCACCAGCCGCGACATTCAAGAACGAATAAACAATGAAACATTTATAATTTGATATGGAAGAAATCAAACTCAACACCATCGAAGAAGCGATAGCAGATTTCCGCGAAGGAAAGTTCGTCATCGTAGTGGATGATGAAGACCGCGAGAATGAAGGTGACCTGATTGTGGCCGCCGAGAAGATCACCCCCGAACAAGTGAACTTCATGCTGAAACATGCACGCGGCGTGCTGTGCGTACCCATCACCATCTCCCGCTGCAAAGAGCTGGAACTCCCCCACCAGGTGGACAACAACACGTCCGTATTGGGCACCCCGTTCACCATCACCGTGGACAAGCTGGAAGGTTGCAGCACCGGAGTGTCTATCCACGACCGTGCGGCTACCATCCGCGCACTGGCCGACCCGACATCCACACCCGAGACATTCGGCCGACCGGGACACATCAATCCGCTCTACGCACAAGACAAGGGAGTGCTCCGCCGAGCCGGACATACCGAAGCCTGTGTAGATATGGCACGCCTGGCCGGACTGCAACCCGCCGCCGCACTGATGGAAATCATGAGCGACGACGGCACCATGGCCCGCCTGCCCGAACTGCGCCGCAAAGCTGACGAATGGGGAGTCAAACTCATATCCATCCGCGACCTGATAGCCTACCGGCTGAAACAAGAATCGCTGGTGGAAGAAGGCGTGGAAGTGGACATGCCCACCGAATACGGACATTTCCGGCTCATTCCTTTCCGCCAGAAGAGCAACGGACTGGAACACATAGCCATCATCAAAGGAGAAATCAAAGAAGGGGAACCCGTGCTGGTGCGCGTACACTCCTCGTGTGCCACGGGCGACATCTTCGGCTCCATGCGCTGCGACTGCGGAGAACAGTTGCACAAAGCCCTGCAAATGATTGAAAAAGAAGGAAAAGGCGTAGTGGTCTATCTGAACCAGGAAGGACGAGGCATCGGACTGATGGAGAAGATGAAAGCCTACAAACTGCAAGAAGGAGGCATGGACACGGTGGATGCCAACCTGTGCTTAGGACACCAAGCCGATGAACGCGACTACGGCGTAGGTGCACAAATCCTGCGCAGCATAGGCGTGACCAAGATGCGACTCATCACCAACAACCCGGTAAAGCGCGTAGGGCTGGAGTCTTACGGTCTTTCGGTAGTGGAAAACGTAGGTATCGAAATCACGCCCAACGCCTACAACGAGCGTTACCTGAAGACCAAGAAAGACAGGATGGGACACAACCTGCATTTCAGCAAGTAAAAGCACCGTTTTTGTTTTTAAAATTAAAAGATAATCGTTTACTTTGCATCTGATAAAGTTAAACACCTTAAAATAAATAAGAAATGAACCAAGTATCAGACCGTCTGAACCGTTTGTCTCCTTCGGCAACACTGGCCATGTCTCAGAAGAGCAGCGAGCTGAAAGCCCAGGGAGTGGATGTAATTAACCTGAGTGTGGGTGAACCCGACTTCAACACCCCCGACCACATCAAGGAAGCAGCCAAGAAGGCAATCGATGATAACTTCTCGCGTTACTCTCCCGTGCCGGGCTATCCGGCTTTGCGCAACGCCATCGTGGCCAAGCTGAAGAATGAAAACGGACTGGACTATACCGCTGCCCAGATTTCTTGTGCCAACGGTGCCAAGCAGTCTGTGTGCAACACCGTCATGACGCTGGTAAACAGCGGCGACGAGGTGATTGTCCCCGCTCCTTATTGGGTGAGCTATCCCGAAATGGTGAAGCTGGCAGACGGAACGCCCGTCATCGTAACCGCCGGCATCGACCAAGACTTCAAGATTACTCCCGCACAGCTGGAGGCTGCCATTACGCCGAAGACCAAAGCACTGATTCTGTGCTCTCCGTCCAACCCTACCGGTTCCGTTTACTCCAAAGAAGAACTGGCCGGACTGGCTGCCGTATTGGCCAAACATCCGCAGGTATATGTCATAGCCGATGAAATCTACGAACACATCAACTACATCGGCCACCACGAAAGTATTGCCCAATTCCCCGAAATCCACGACCGCGTAGTCATTGTCAACGGAGTTTCAAAGGCATACGCCATGACGGGATGGAGAATCGGTTTCATCGCCGGACCCGAATGGTTGGTGAAAGCCGTCAACAAATTGCAGGGACAATACACTTCCGGCCCGTGCTCCGTATCTCAGAAAGCCGCCGAAGCAGCCTACACCGGCTCTCAGGCTCCGGTAGAAGAAATGCGTCAGGCTTTCGAACGCCGCCGCGACCTGATTGTGAAGTTGGCTAAAGAGATTCCGGGATTCGAAGTGAACACTCCGCAAGGAGCTTTCTACCTGTTCCCCAAATGCGATTCTTTCTTCGGAAAGAGTGCCGGCGACCGCAAGATCAACAATTCGGACGATTTGGCCATGTATCTGTTGGAAGTAGGTCATGTGGCTTGTGTAGGCGGTGCATCGTTCGGTTCTCCCGAATGCATCCGTATGAGCTACGCCACTTCGGATGAGAATATCGTAGAAGCCATGCGCCGCATCAAGGAAGCATTGGCTTTGCTGAAATAAACTATCGTTGTTGCTGTAGGGGCGGAAAATATTCCGCCCCTACAATAAAATGGCATGAAGCCTATTTTTTCAAAGCATCAAATGATATTTTTGACCCTTTAAAAATTATTTTTTAAAGGACGAAAAAAATTTTTTAAGGCGTCAAATCTGACGTTTCATACCGTCTTCCCGAAAGCCACGCCGTCTTTCACCCGCACACTCTCTTCGGCAATCAAATAATCAAGGACAGTTTCCGCTTTTCTCCTATCTCCTCCTATGCGTTCCATCAATTCGGCAACAGGCAAGGGCTGTTCCTGCAACAAATGTTGCACCTGATTTTCAATGTCTTCAAACTCTCCTTGCCTGATGCCGGAAGGATGGGGCTTGAGACACACATCGCAGATTCCGCAGTTGTGTCCGTTCTCCTCTCCAAAATACCGAAGCAACATCCGGCTGCGACAGTTTTCATCGCCGGCGGCATACTCCGCCATTGTCTTGATGCGGGCGGCATAGCTTTCTTTCCTGTCTTCATATACCTCGCGCGTAAAGATAAGGCGGTTTTTCTCCTGACGCTCGCGCGTGTAGATGATGTAAGGCGTCTTTTTGTGGGGAATATAGTGCAGGATGCGACGGCGGGTGAGCATCAGCAGCAACTCATAGATGCGTTGGCGAGGGATGCCGGAACGCACCTCCAGCTTCTCTTCGTCGATATAAGCATAGTCGGTAAACAGCCCGGTGTAGGAACGGAGAATGACGTTTATCAGTTTTTCCGTATCGGCATCGTTCTTCTCCAATTTATAGAGTTCGTCGCGACGCAAAGTGAAGATGAGGCGCGAGGCATTGTCCTGTTCGTCGGTATATTCCAGGTATCCGGCACGGGTCAGAATCTTCAGTGCGCTGTCGGCTTGCACGGGGAAGTGCTTGAATCTGCGGCAAAATTCGTCCAAATCGAAAGCAAAGGTGCATCCCCGCCCGTCGCCCATCGCCATTTGGAAGTAGAATTGGAGGTCTTCATACACCTTGCGGATGTAATCTTTGTCGGGGAAAGTGTCGGCAATGCGCTTATGGAGCGTGACTTTGTCCATCTTGGCATAGAGCAACACGGCGTATGCCTTCAGTCCGTCGCGCCCTGCGCGGCCTGCCTCCTGGAAGTAAGCTTCGGGCGAATCGGGCATGTCGATGTGGATAACGATGCGCACATCGGGCTTGTCTATTCCCATGCCGAAAGCATTCGTAGCCACCATGACGCGGGTCTCGCCGCTTATCCAGCTTTTCTGCCGCTGGTCTTTCACTTCGTTGTTCAGTCCGGCATGATAAAAAGTGGCGGTAATGCCTTGGGCCGTCAACAATACGGCCACATCGCGGGTGCGCTTGCGGTTGCGCGTATAGACAATGGCACTGCCGCCCACGCTGCGCAAGATATGTAAAAGTTCGTCGATTTTGTTCTCGGTGCGACGCACAATGTATGCCAGGTTCTTACGCTCAAAACTCATGCGGAACACGCGGCTGTCCGGGCGGAAAGCCAACCTTAGCTGTATGTCTTTGATGACTTCGGGCGTAGCGGTTGCCGTCAGTGCCAGTACGGGAACGCCTGGCAAGAGGTCGCGTATCTCGGCTATCTTCAGGTAAGCCGGGCGGAAGTCGTAGCCCCACTGCGAAATGCAGTGAGATTCGTCCACGGTAATCATGCTTACCTTCATGCTGCGCAGTTTGGTACGGAATATTTCGGTGTCGAGGCGTTCGGGAGATATATAGAGGAACTTGTAATCGCCGAAGATGCAGTTCTCCAGTGCCACCAGAATCTCTTCGCGCGTCATGCCCGAATAGACCGCCAATGCTTTGATGCCGCGTTCGCGCAGGTTGCGCACCTGGTCTTTCATAAGCGCAATGAGGGGAGTAATGACCAGGCACAGCCCTGCCTTCGACAGGGCCGGTACCTGGAAAGTGATTGATTTTCCTCCGCCGGTGGGCATCAGTCCTAAAGTATCGTGCCCACTGCCAATGCTTTCGATGATTTCGCTTTGTATGCCCCGAAAGTCATCGTATCCCCAATATTGCTTTAAAATATCGCGGTAAGTCATGCGCTATTCTTCGCTTGGCTTGATGTCTTCTATCTGCAACTGTACCTCACCCCGCTTGTGCGTATTCTCCTCGATGGTGTAACAGATGTCGAACGAACGCTTGGTCTTGATGTAGCGCACCTGCGAGCTTTGTCCGAAGGCGATGCCGTTCATGACGTTGTTCGACTTGTTATCGACCAACTCCAGCTTGATGTGTTCCTGGTCGCGCCCTACTACCTTGCTCGTGCCGTAGTCATAGACATGGTGCGTGCAGAACACGGGCTTATGATTGTCCGGGCCGAAAGGATTGAACTTCTTCAGGTCGGCATAGAACTTCGACGTAATGTCGCGGAAATCTATTTCGGCATCGATGTCTATCACGGCGCTGGTCTGCTCGGGTAGGATATGCTCGGTGACATACTCTTCAAATCGGCGGGTAAACTCTTCCACATTCTCCACCTTCATGGAAAGTCCGGCGGCATAGGTGTGTCCTCCGAAGTTCTCCAGCAAGTCGCGGCAATGTTCTATGGCTTTATACACATCGAATCCCGATACGGAGCGGGCGGAACCGGTAGCCAGGTTGTTGGTACGGGTCAGCACCACAGCCGGACGGTAATAGATTTCCGTCAGCCGGGATGCCACGATGCCTATCACTCCCTTGTGCCACGCCTCGTTGTAGATGACGATGGTGCGCCGTCCTGCCAGTCCTTTCTGGTTCTCCACTATTCGATTGGCTTCTTCGGTCATGGTCTTGTCCAGGTCCTTGCGGGTCTCGTTGTACTGGTTAATCTGGTTGGCTTTCTCCAAAGCCGAAGAGAAGTCCTTCTCGATGAGCAGTGCCACGGCTTCCTTGCCGTTCTGTATGCGTCCCGAAGCATTGATGCGCGGTCCTATCTTGAACACGATATCGCCCACGGTGATTTCTTTTTCGGACAGTCCGCACACATCAATGATAGCCCGCAACCCCACACTGGGGTTGGAGTTGAGTTGTTTCAGCCCGTGATACGTAAGCACGCGGTTTTCGCCCATAATAGGAACAATGTCCGAAGCCACACTGACGGCCACCAAATCCAGCAACGGTGTAAGTTGATGGAACTCGATGCCGTTGTTCAATGCAAAAGCCTGCATGAACTTGAATCCCACGCCACACCCCGACAGGTGGTCGTAAGGATAAGTATTGTCCTCCCGCTTGGCATTCAGGATAGCCACCGCAGGCGGCAGCACGGCATCGGGCACGTGGTGGTCGCATATAATAAAATCGATGCCTTTCTCCTTGGCATAAGCTATCTCATTGACAGCCTTGATGCCACAGTCGAGCACAATCACCAGCTTCACCCCTGTCTCGTAAGCATAATCCACTCCTTTCACCGACACTCCGTACCCTTCGTTATAACGGTCGGGGATGTAGTAGTCGATGTTGGAATAGAACTGCTGAAGGAACTTATAGACTAAGGCCACAGCCGTAGTGCCATCCACATCATAATCGCCATAAACCAATATGCGCTCTTTCCGTCCCATAGCCTGATTCAAGCGTTCCACAGCAACGGCCATATCCTTCATCAGGAAAGGGTCGTGTAGCTCGCTGAGTTGCGGGCGGAAAAATCGTTTTGCTTCTGCTGCCGAAGTAATTCCCCTTTCGAGCAACAGTTTACAAAGGATAGGATGCACTCCTACCTCCTTTGCCAATGCTTTAGCTGCTTCTGTTTGTTCGTGGCTTGGAGATTGATAATTCCATTTGTGATTCATTTTATATATTGTTTTTTTCTTTTTCCGTTCACAGCGTGAGACTTTTCTTCTCACCGGGCTTATACAACGCCCATTTAATCGGTAAAGTTAGAAAAAAACAAATAAAAAAACCGTTAATTCTATATATATTTTATAGAATTAACGGTAAGTAGCTATTTAGCAAGAATTTATTAGATTCCTAACTTCTTGGCAATATCTTTCGGGATAGCATTTTTGTTCACCACGATGTTCATGGTTTTGTAGCGCACGAATGCTTTGGATGCATACCAAACGCCGTCATACTTTCCGCTCTTTCCCCATGAGTTCTTTACCATGTAGTATTCATTGCCTTCCTGGTCTTTGGCAATACCGTAAATCTGCATACCGTGGTCGTCGGTAGTTTCCCAATTATCGTAGGCTTCCTGACGTTCTTCCTGTGTGCACCATTTCTGAGGCTGGGGCTTGGTGTTCAGTTTCTTTTCTTCGGGTTTCAGCTTCAGCCAGTGTGCCATGTCCGAACCGCTCAGTTCCTGCACCTTCTCTGCATCGGGCAATACGGCAATACCGTCGCGGGTAAATCCTTGTTCGCTCACGTCAGAACCCCATGCAATGGAGTAACCGGTGTTGATGGCATTATCAAATACAGCCATCAGCTCGTCGATAGGCAGATTGTATGACAGTCCGTGACGCCAGTTGTCCTGCACTTCAACCGGGAATTGAGTGTAGAAAGGACGGTGAGTGAATGAAGTCAGTGATACATAGTCATCCGGATTCAATCCTGTAGATTCAAAGAAGCTCTGCGGAGTATATTCCTTGCCTTTGTAAGTGAACTTCTCAGGACATTTGCCCAAATAGATGTCGTGGATGGATTCGATGGCTTTCTTCCACAACGGATTGCGGTCCTTATCGGTCTGGAGCTTGCGCAACTTGCCTTTGGCGATGGCTGCTACTACGGCATCAGACACGGCAGTCAGTTCGGTATGGTTGCTCAGCGTATCGCCATACATCACACCCGGACGCATTTCTTCTTCGGGAACCAATCCGAAAGCCTTCATGCCATAAATCACATCATAGAAAGAACCTCCCTGAGAGAAAGAAACATCTCCGTGTGTGCGAACGGCTGCATCGGCACGATCCTGATAGGTCTTATGCACGATGTACATTTCAGAAAGGTCGTATTCGCCTTTACCCATGCGCAGCAATTCCGATTCCAGGAATGCCATGGTAGAATAGCACCAGCAAGTTCCGGCACGATTCTGATTCTTGATGGAAGTAATGGGAACTTCTTTCACTGTGGTAAATACAAAACCTTCTTCTTTCGGTTCTTCTGTTTTGGTTTCCTGTGCCACCATGCTCATTGAGAACAGGCCCAAAGCGGCTAACAATGTAAATCTCTTCATTTGTATTATTAATCTTTGATGTTATGATTCTTATTATTCGTTCATGATTGCTTCTACCTCTTCTATCGTGATAGGTATCTTCTTTTCTCCGGTGAACCGTGAGCCTTCCGGCGTAATTAGGATGTCGTCTTCCAAACGCACACCTCCAAAGTCCTTAAAGCTGTCGATGGCATCGTAGTTCAAGAAATCTGTGTGCATCTTCTCGGCTCTCCATTTGTCTATCAGTGCCGGAATGAAATAGCAGCCAGGTTCGTCGGTGATGACAAAACCTTCCTGCAAACGGCGTCCCATACGCAAAGAAGCCAGTCCAAACTGTGAAGACGGACGGATTTCATCGTCATATCCCACATAAATCTGTCCCAAATCTTCCATGTCGTGCACGTCAAGTCCCATCATGTGGCCCAATCCGTGAGGCAAGAACAAGGCATGTGCTCCGGCAGCCACGGCATCATCTACGTTGCCTTTCATCAGTCCCAAATCTTTCAGTCCCTGAGCCAGTACCTTGCAGACCTCCTGATGGACGGACATATAGGTTACTCCCGGACGGGCTATTTCCAAAGCCTTGTCATGGCAGGCCAATACAATGCTATATACATCTTTCTGCCTTCCTTCAAACTTGCCGCCCACCGGCACGGTACGTGTGTGGTCGGAACAATAATTCGTCATCCGTTCGGCTCCGGCATCGGTCAGCATCATACGCCCTACCTCCAGTGTATGACTGTGGTCGTGATTATGCAAGGTTTCGCCGTGCTGAGTCAAGATGATTGGGAAAGACACCATACTGCCATACGAAGCAGCAATGCCTTCCAACACACCGGCAATATATTGTTCCTGCACACCCGGCTTGCAAAGGCGCATGGCTGCGGTGTGCATCTCATAACCGATGTTGCAGGCCAAATCTATCTCAGCAATCTCACAAGCTTCCTTTATGGAGCGCAAATCGACCACTGCCTTAATCAACTCTACCGAAGCATACTTCTTCACTTGAGAAGCGCGTATGCCGGTCAGTTCTTCCAGCAGCAGCATGTTGTCATAGCGATAAGGAGGAAGGAAATGTACTTTCCGGCCTTGAGCCACTGCTTTAGCCACCACCTCTTTCAGTTGGGCGAAAGGAAAACTCTTCTCCACTCCTACTCTGGCAGCCAAATCCTTCACGCTGGGTTGGGGACCCATCCAGATGATGTCGTCCATATCTACATCATCGCCAAAGAAATAGTCCTCACCGGCTTCCACATCCATCACTCCGGCATATCCGGGATGCGAATGTCCAAAGAAATACAGGAAAGAACTGTCCTGACGGAACTTATAGGTATTGTCCGGATAATTGGCCGGTGCTTCATTATTGCCTAAAATAAGAATGATACCGCTCTGCACTTTACTTCGGAGTGCCTGGCGGCGACGTTGATAAGTTGCGGATTCAAACATGATATTATTTTATTTTTAATAGATTTCTTGATTATTTCTCGCAAATGTAGCGATTATATTTTTAAATACCGCTGCTTTCTGCCACATATTTTTCTACATCCTGCTCATCTGAATCACATCTATCAGGATAGGTTTCAGACCGCTCACGAAACATTCCACCGCTATCACCATCAGGATAAGTCCCATCAGACGCATCATCACGTTGTTTCCTGTTTCACCCAAAATGGAAACCAGCTTCGTGGAAGCTCTCAGTATGAGATAGGTAATGAAATAAATAAGTGCTATCATCCCCACCAGGACTCCCTTCATCGCCCATGTATTAGCGTCATCCATCATCATAATGCCATTGGCAATAGCACCGGGTCCGCAAAGCATAGGAATGGAAAGCGGGGTAATCGAAATATCGTTGGCATAGGTCTTGATTTCTTCATCCTTCAGCTTGGTATTAGTAAACCGTGCCTGCAACATGTCATAACCAATCTTCAGAATGATAAAGCCGGCAGCTATACGAAAACCATTGGTAGAGATACCGAAGAACTTAAACAGGAATTGCCCCGAAAAGGTAAAAGCCAAAAGGGTTATAAACGAGATTATTGTGGCACGCTTCACTATGCGACACCTTTCTTCTTCGTCCATGCCCTTGGTCATGGTCAAAAACACGGGCATAGTGCCCAACGGATTCGTCAAGGTGAAAAAAGAAGTAAAACACAACAACGCAAAAGGCAATAGTGTTTCCATATTTAATTATAATTTTAGGTTAGTCAGCAAAAGTACGGTTTAATTGGGAGATAAACAATAAGTATATATAAAAAAAGTTCCCCTTGATTATAGAATCAAGAGGAACTCCGGATAAAACGG
>JAUNIV010000432.1 GCA_030523385.1 Bacteroidales bacterium
ATTTTTCACCCTTTGAAAAATAATTTTGGTGCCTTGAAAAGAGGGGTTTGATGCTTTGAAAAAGAAATGCTCGTATAAAGGGTGTGTCAAAAGTAAAATAGTCTATCAATTTGTCATTCTGAGCGAAGCGAAGAATCTCGAATATATCCACTTGCAGCGTTAGATTCTTCGTCACTTCGTTCCTCAGAATGACAAATTGATAGTAGTACTAGCGTTTCGACACACCCTCGATAACTACCCCGGCTCCCCCAAATACTTTACGATGAGCGCCACTTCGCGCGGCATGAAGCATCGTCGGTAGGGGTTATATCCCGCTTCCATGAGGGCTGCCCACAGCTCCTCGTTTTTCCTTATCCATACCGAAAGGTTGCGTATGGCAGTGCTGATGGCATATTCGGGACAATAAAGCATGGCCAGGTCTCCTTTGGAGTAAAGCCGGATGGGGAACGAAGTGTCCCCCGCAAGGTTCTTTTCTTCTTGTGTCATATTCGTTTTTCGTTCTCGTTTATGGATATAAAGGTACGAAAAATCGGTGTATTGTGCAAGTTTTCAGGTGGTTATCTTGCTGTTTGCTGATAAATACCCGAAAAACTTTGTAGGCATTTTCTTTGTTTCCCAAAAATAAATAAGTAATTTTGTAACAATATGTTGGAATTAATGTATATAACATGGAATCCCGACCCTACTATTATTGAAATAGGCGGATTCACATTGAGATGGTACAGCCTGTTTTGGGTCATTGCACTCTTGACCGGGTCGCACGTTGTCTATAAGTTGTATGAGCTTAAAAAGTTGCCCATGGAAACTTTCCAGACGCTTTTTATGTATAGTTTTGTCGGCATATTGGCAGGTGCCCGGTTGGGACATTGCCTGTTTTATGATCCGGAATATTATCTGAACCATCCGTTGGAAATCGTGTTGCCGGTGCATTTCTTACCGAATGGCGATTGGAAGTTCACAGGCTATGCGGGATTGGCCAGTCACGGAGGCACATTGGGGCTGATTATAGCATTGGTATTGTTTTGCCGCAAGACTAAGATACATTGTTTGGACATTTTGGATATGATGGGCGTTGCCGCTCCCGTGGCGGCAGGCTTTATCCGCATTGCCAATCTGATGAATTCTGAAATCATCGGGATGCCTACGCAAGTGCCGTGGGCGTTCGTTTTCGAGCGGGTGGATATGCAGGCCAGGCATCCGGCGCAGTTGTACGAGGCTATTGCCTATTTTGTGATATTCCTCCTCATCGGTTTTATTTATAAGAGATATTCTTCGCGGTGCAGGAAAGGTTTCTTTTTCGGTCTCTGCCTGACTTTGATATATGCGTTCCGTTTCTTTATCGAGTATATAAAAGAGCGTCAAGTGGATTTTGAAGAGTCTTTGCCTATCGACATGGGGCAGATTTTGAGTATTCCTTTGGTCGTGATAGGACTTTATTTCGTTGCCGGGCGTTTCCAATGGAAGAAATCGGTTGATTAGAGTCGGGGCACTACCTCTAGAATTCTGTAATAGCTGTTCTTATATAGGAATTGTATTTGACACACCCTCCTACAGGAGGGATAAATTTACCCCGGCTCCCCCAAATACTTTACGATGAGTGCCACTTCGCGCGGCATGAAGCATCGTCGGTAGGGGTTATATCCCGCTTCCATTGAGAGTGTCAGCCGAGTTTTATTTTTCTTAAATTGAAACCAATCCGCGAAAAAGATTGTATATTTGTAGCGTGATGTATTATATCTGACTATTATGAAAATTAAAAATATCAACATAAGAGGATTGCATAAAGAATGGAATTTAAATTGTGCATTTGATGCAAAAGTAAATATCCTTTCCGGCATAAATGGTGCTTTTAAATCAACTCTTTTACGTCTGATTAGAGATTTACTATTATCTCGTTTAGTAGATAAAGGAAGTGATGATAAAAGAAAGAAAGATCCTATTGATGGAGCAGATATAGAATTCTTATCT
>JAUNIV010000433.1 GCA_030523385.1 Bacteroidales bacterium
TTGTTTATTTTTAATATTGGAATCAGAGAGCCAACTACTGATTCGCATTATTTATGGTCATACGTGCACAAAAAAATAGTGTCCAATCGCGGAAATCAACTAGACTTACGTGATTGGACACTACATGTTGCTGCTATAAATACGCTGCAAAAGTACGGAATTTTTGCTTGAATGCAAAATTTGAATCCGAAGTTTTTTTTGTGTGGACGGGAGCGGTCTGTCAGATATGTATGCCATAATCGTGCTTCACTTCGTCCATGACGAAGGTGCTTTCCAGCGAACCTAAGCTGTCTATGGTTCCCAATACATTGAGTATAAACTCCTGGTAGTATTTCATGTTGGGAGCATGGATTTTCAGCAGATAGTCATAGCTGCCCGATATGTTGTAACACTCCGTCACTTCGGGTATGTCTTGGATGATGCGGGTAAATTCGGCAGCTATGTCCCGGTTCAGCCTTCTCAGCTTGACGCTGCAAAACACGATGAATCCCTGGTTCAGCTTCTCGGCATCGAGCACGGCGATGTACTTCTTTATATATCCGGTGCTTTCCAATCGTTTCAGCCGTTCGAATACGGGGGTGGAGGAAAGGCTCACCCTGGCAGCCAGCTCCTTGGTGGTGAGCCGGGCATTCTCTTGCAGGATGCGGAGTATCTGCAAGTCCACTTTGTCAAGTTTCTCTATGGCACTCATATAGAATATTATTCTGTAAAAGGTGATTTTATAAAACTCTTTGGTTTCTGTTTTTCTGTTTGACGGTGCAAATATAGTGTTATTTTCTTTATTTTTCGTCTATCTTGTCTGATAATTCTATCCGTCATAACTTTGCAGCATCAAATAAAACAAGAACGTATAACTAAAAACAATAAAGATTATGGCTAATCGTAAATTACACTTCGAGACATTGCAGCTTCATGTAGGCCAGGAACAAGCCGATCCGGCAACCGATGCACGTGCGGTACCTATCTATCAAACCACTTCTTATGTGTTCCACAATGCCGAGCATGCTGCGGCCCGTTTCGGCCTGCGGGATGCGGGAAACATCTACGGACGTCTGACTAACTCTACGCAGGGAGTCTTTGAACAGCGCGTGGCTGCTCTGGAAGGCGGTGTGGCCGGACTGGCTGTCTCATCGGGAGCGGCTGCCATTACTTACGCATTCCTGAACATCACCCGTGCGGGCGACCATATTGTAGCGGCAAAGACCATCTACGGAGGTTCGTACAACCTGCTGGCACACACATTGCCCACCTACGGAGTGACTACCACGTTTGTAGATCCTTCGGACCTGTCGAATTTCGAGAAAGCCATTCAGGAAAACACGAAAGCGCTCTTCATAGAGACACTTGGAAACCCCAACTCCAATATCATCGACATTGATGCCGTGGCTGCCATCGCGCATAAGCACAAGATTCCTTTGATTATAGACAACACTTTCGGTACTCCCTACCTGATTCGTCCCATCGAACACGGTGCCGACATCGTGGTACACTCGGCTACGAAGTTCATTGGCGGACATGGTTCTTCTTTGGGTGGTGTGATTGTAGATTCCGGTAAGTTCGATTGGGTAGCTTCCGGCAAGTTCCCCCAACTCACGGAGCCGGATCCCAGCTATCACGGTATTCGCTTTGTAGATGCGGCAGGTCCGGCAGCATACGCCATCCGTATCCGTGCCATTTTGCTGCGCGACACGGGTGCCACCATCAGCCCGTTCAATGCCTTTATCCTGCTGCAAGGACTGGAAACCCTTTCGTTGCGTGTGGAGCGCCATGTGGAGAATACGCTGAAGGTGATTGACTTCCTGAAGAACCATCCGAAAGTGAAGAAAGTAAATCACCCCTCTTTGCCCGAGCACCCGGACCACAAGCTGTATCAGGAATACTTTCCCAAAGGCGGAGGTTCCATCTTCACTTTTGAAATCAAGGGCGGACAGGAAGAAGCGTTCCGTTTCAT
>JAUNIV010000434.1 GCA_030523385.1 Bacteroidales bacterium
ACAAGAGAATAGAGATATAGAAAAGATTGACTGTTCTTCTAACCAGTTAAAAAAGCTCGATGTAAGCATGTTGGAGTCATTAAAGACCTTGACTTTTGAAAATAACCCTTTGGAGGATTTGAATATCAGCAATACGCAAATTTCTAGTCAATTTAATAGCAAGATACCTTCTTTGGGAAGTTTGAATATCAGCAATACTCAAATCTCTGCTCTTTTTATTGGCGATATGGCTTCATTACGAACGCTTAAGGTTGACAAGTGTTTGTCTTTGGCAACGATATATGCTCCAAGAACTTCTATTGAGATGCTTGATGTCTCTACTTGTCCCAACTTAGAATATTTAAATATTGAACGGACCTCCCAATTGAAGAGTCTGACTCTGTCTTCAGAAGCGTGCGAGAAACTGAATGAAGTATATGCTTTAGGAAGTGCTGTCAAATGTGAGATACCTGATTGGTTCCCGATAGAAGACCCGAATTTTAAATTCTACTACGAACAACGTTATACTTATCACTATGAATATGATGAAGAGACAGGGGAACAAAAACTGGTGCCTACAGATAAAGACTATGGATGGTGGTATCCCGGCGAACCGGATAGCGGTGCCCATCGTCGATAACTGATAGGCCTTATTAAATAAAAAAGAAGTGCATCAAAAAAACTCTGTAATTTGACCCCTTATTTTATGCACTTCTTTTTTGCTAAACTGGTGGTTTGCAGAAAATCGTGTATTTATAAAAAATGTAAGCAAAGATTCTGATAAGGAATGTGATATTTTCTTACAAAAACTTCCTTTGTCATTTGTTTAAATCATTTTAACCTTTTATCTTTGTTGCATTGTTTTACTAATCGGCATAGTTTTATATTCATTTGGAATTATCTTCTTAATTAGAATAAAGAATTTTGAGTGTTGAGTGAATGCCCAATATAAGAAAAACAACAATTTATATTTATAAACCTTTAAAAACTGACAGTATGAGACTAAGAAACTTATTAATGCTGATGCTCCTGATGGCGTGCATGACTTCGTGCAAGTATGATGACAGCGAGCTCAAAGACGATGTTCGTAAGCTGGAAGAACGTATTTCGGCTATGGAAAACACAGTAAAACAGATGAATGCAGACATTGTTTCGATACAAGGCATTGTTTCTTCGCTGGAAAAGAACGTGTATGTGGAGAAAGTGGAGGAACGTGCCGACGGCTATACGTTGCACTTCACGGATGGGACCAGCGTGTCAATCAGCAACGGCAAGGACGGAGCCGATGGAAGTAACGGCCAGTCGGTTCCCGTGGTAGGCATCGCACAGAAAGACGGTGTGTATTATTGGACACTGACCACCGACGGAGAAACCTCCTGGCTGACAGATGCCAATAACAATCCCCTCCGCGTAACAGGTAATGAAGGAATATCGGGCACTACTCCGCGCTTGCAAATAGACAGCGAGGGATATTGGACCGTGAGCTATGACAATGGTAAGACCTTCTCGCAGGTGCTCAATGAAGACGGCGACCCGGTGAGTGCATTGGGCGAGAAAGGTGACAAGGGAGATACGGGCAGTGCGGGCAGTACTGGCGGAACGGGTTCCGCAGGCGATTCCTTCTTCAAGAGTGTGGTGGAGAATGAAGATGCCATCGTGCTTACCTTGGCTGATGGAGAGGTGATTAGCATTCCCAAAGTGAAACCTTTCGCCATCGTTTTCTCCCAAAATACGCAAAATATTGAAATTGGTAATGCGGAACTTACTTTGTCATATACCATTACCGGAGCAGATGAATCTACGTTCGTGGAAGTGTATGCCTTGAACGGATTGACTGCTGTGCATAATCCTATCTCATTGAGTGAAGGTGCGATAAAGGTAAAAGCTACAGAAGAAGTTGCTACGGGTAGCAAAGTGATTGTGCTTCTTTGCAACAAGGAACGTACTATTACTACGGTGCTGACATT
>JAUNIV010000435.1 GCA_030523385.1 Bacteroidales bacterium
CAGCCACTTTTCATTTACTTTGGCGACTTATAAATTGTCATGAGGGTTTCATTATGCTTATACTTTTCATAGCCTATTGATTTCCCTGTAGGGGCGGAATATCTTCCGCCCGATAACACCCTCGTGAATGGATTACGGGCGGAAAATATTCCGCCCCTACAGGGATGAAGCGAATAATATCATTATTTCTCCAGCAGGTCTTTCAGAAAGGCATCCAGCTCTTCGTCCAGCCCCTTCAGCAACTCTTCGTTCAGCAAGAGCGTATCTTCATCGTCCACCAGCAGCAGTTCTGCCACGGTTTCCTTCTCATCATCCACCAACACAAAGGAATAAGGCTTCATCAGTTTGATCTTCTCCAAAGCCCCCTGTTCGCGCAAAGAAAGAACGGCACTGCGGAGCACGCGCTCTGTCACCGTATAGAAATCATCTTTTTCATACTCCACCCATTCCTCTACGATGGTGCGCGACAACTCTTCTTCATCATCATTGAATATAATCAGTTCGCCTGTGTCCTGCTTAGGTTGCAGGTGAATATCGGTTATCACGGTTTGTTCTTCTCCTTCGGCGGCATATCTCCCCATCGCCTCCCGAAGCGAAGCCTGAATAGCTGTTTGTGACTGTGTACTGAGTTTCATTCTTTAGTCTGTTTTTATATTTTAACCCAAAAGTACGAAAATAAATCTTTCCTGCAAGAGTTATTCTGCAAAATTATCTTCGAAACGCTTCATTTGTATGCGCAGGCGGAGTAATTTGCTTTCGCGCTCGTCCAGTCTCAATCGGCAGAATGCAACCAGTTGTTGGTTGAAGGTGTCGGGTTTTACCAGCTCCTCCGCCTTTTGCAGCCATTCTTTGGCTTGAGCCACATCGTCCTTCATTTCGTAATACAGTGCCAAGTTGAAGGCCGCTTTCATCTGCTGCTGTCCCTTCCTTTTCTCATAGACCGTCTGCCACAGGTCTCGTGCTCCGTCCCAATCGTCCTCACGCAGACACACGCCGGCATCGCGCATCTCCACGCAGCCACCGTCAAAGTAAGGACATGTCAGTTCGTTCCAGTGTGGGAGCAGGTGGTCAATGGGCATGAAAGCGGCATATTCCGAAGCCTCTTCCACTATCTTCTTGTCGGAAAGCTGCGGGTCGGAAGCATCCCAAGAGATGGTATCTTGCTTGGCCACAGTAAACAGCGGTTTGTCGCGCTGGGGGATGTAGGCCCTGATGACGGGAGAGACTACGGCATCCACCGAGTTAACGGGCATCGGATAGTCGGAATAGAGTATGAATCCCGGACGGGTCTGTATGTTCAGCCTGTCGAAAGAGAGAATCATGTCGGCACCTAATTCTTCGGCAAGCCGGTCCACTTCTTCCTGTGTCAGAATCACATTGGCACGCGGCACAGTGTCTGTCGCCCTGAAAGCGGAGTCGCAGATAATGACCTGGTCGAAGTAGTTCAGATTTGCCACGTTCTCCGCCAGATGCTCGGTTGCCACTTTCCCGTCGCCTTCCAGTTCCGGGCTTATCACACCGCGCGATGTATTTTCCAGCTCAATCACAGGCATGTTGTTGACAATGGCCACTTTCCTTACCGCATCGGGGAAACTGATATCTCCCGCCTGCAACTGGTCGAAGCTGATGGTCTGAACGCTGCTGCAAGAGGCGAGCAACATCCCTAAGACCCATGTTATCAATGCTATTGATTTTTTCATAATCCTTGTTCTTACATTTATCGTCGCCAAAGATACAGAATTAAATGTGAAACACAAAAATCGGATATACAACGTTTCGGTATCAAAGTGGATTTTTAACCGTACCAAAAAATTTTTTCAAAGCACCAAAAAGATTTTTCAAGGCGTCAAATCTACCGTTTGATACCGTAAAATCCAGAGTTTCCTACTGCCAGCTTGCCGTTTCGTCGTCCCACTTTGCACGGTCATGCGGACGTGGAG
>JAUNIV010000436.1 GCA_030523385.1 Bacteroidales bacterium
ACCGGCTTCCAATTCCAGCCTTACCGATGCTGTACCTGTTCCGTATTTGTTGACTAAGTGTCCCAACATATCCGGCTTGAAATATCCCAATAGTTTTTCTGTAAGCAAATCTCCGAATTTGTCTTTTGTTTTTGAGGCTGATTGTGCATACAGTGCATTTGCTTTCATAGAAGCAGCCAGACATTTCATGATATGGGTTTTCCCCGTACCATTAGGCCCGATGAAAACATTAATGCCTTTGCTGAAAGCCAAATTACATTTCTCGAAGCATGTAAAGTTGCTCAAATATAAATTGTGAATCATGATTCTACTAAATTAGTCCCTATGGGTATTTTTTTACAAAAATAGAGAATCCGTTTCATCTTTCAAAATTCCATGCTTGATTTTATTCTTTGCCGTCATAAAGACTTACTGCCGTCTCCCCGCCGGCGAAGCCTGTGTCATCCGCACGCAGCTCACTATTCCGGCTCCGACAGCAAACGCGATGGCAAGCAACAGGCAGGCTTGTGAACGCTGTCCGGCGGGGAAGAGGCGGAACAGCAATGCCACTAACGTAGCACCCAATGTCTGTCCCAGCAGACGGGCAGTGCCCAACATGCCGCTCGCACCTCCGCTCCGGCTTTTGGGAGCAGACGAAACAATCGTCACATTGTTGGGTGTCTGGAACAGTCCGTGTCCCATGCCACAAAGAGCCATACGCCAAATGATATCCCACTCAGCCGGATGGGCGGGAAGCAGGTAGAGCGAAAGGACACCGATGGCAAACACTCCCATGCCAATACCGCCTAATAACCCCGGATGCACACGCTCCACTAACCTGCCCGCCAAAGGTGCGGTCAGTATGGTAGCCAAAGGCCAGGGGGTGAGCAACAGCCCGATTTGCACGGCACTATATCCTAAAATGTTTTGCATAAAGAAAGGCAGGGAAATCATGGTAAGCATCTGTGCGGTGAAAGAGGTGACGGAAGTGCCGATGGAAAGCGAGAAGATAGGAATCTTCAGTAAATCTACAGGCAGGATGGGAGTAGTCTCGCGCAACTGGCGACGGATGAAATAAGTGCCGATGATGGCAAGCAACACCAGTTGCAGGGCTATGAACTTGCGGCTTTCGGCGTGGGCAAATCCTTCCAAGGTGTAAATCAGCAATCCGAAGGTGAGCGCATTGGCCAAAGCACCTACTTTGTCAAACCGGCGCACCACGTCTGATACCGGATTGTGCGGCAACAGGCGGTAGCCGATGATGAAGGCAGTCAGCCCGATGGGGATATTGATGACAAACAGCCAGTGCCAGGAAGCCAATGACAGGATGCTTCCGGCTATGGAAGGACCGGCAGCAGCCGATACAGCTACCACCATGGCATTCACTCCCATCCCCCGGCCTAAGACATGGGGCGGATAAATCAATCGAATCAATGCCGTGTTCACGCTCATCACGCAGGCGGCACCAAACCCCTGAGCGATGCGCGAAGCCGTCAGCATCCAGAAGGACGAAGACAAGGCGCAAGCCAAAGAAGATACCACAAAGATGGATATACCCACCAGAAACACTTTCCGATAGCCGTGAATGTCGCCCAAGGCGGCAAACGAAAGCAGGGTCATGGTGATGACAAGCTGGTAGGCATTGACCACCCAGATGGCGGTGGAGGGTGTCACGTCGAACTCCTGTGCCAGCGTGGGCAGGGCAATGTTCATAATCGTCCCGTCGAGCACAGACATCATAATGGCCAGCAGGACGGCCACCACGGCAAAATATTCCTTAGGTATAAACGCTATCTTCTTTCCCATAGTGCTGTAAATTAAAAAACGCTGCAAAATTAACGCAAATGGGGGAGATACGGTTTAATATCTTCTAAATAATTCCTGCCACAATGTTAAAGAGAGAATAATGTGTAGGCCGATTGCAGAATAATACGTATCTTTGCGCCCGTTAAAAACCA